>JAMOMC010000044.1 GCA_027068765.1 Campylobacterales bacterium | reverse complement strand
TTGAAGCTTTTAATCCTCCTATATTATCCTTTGTCTCTAAAAAATCTTGTAAAAAATAACTTTTAAAATAACCTCTATTTTTCAAATCATTGATAATAAAATTTATATCTTCTTCATCCAATAAGTCACCATGATATGTTGTTCGTACTTCAAAATTAAAATCATTTAAGATAAGAAAATCCAAAGTTTTGGAAAAAGAATCAAACTTATTTGAGTGTGTTATCTTTGTAAATTTATATTTAGGTGCCTTATAATCAAGTGCAATAAAATCTAACAATTTTAGTTTTAATAGTCTCTTTATCTCTTTAAAGTTAACTCCATTTGTATCAAGCTTTATTAAAAAACCAAGTCTTTTGACCTCTTTACAAAATGGGATTAAATCATGTTCTGTTGCCTCTCCACCAGATAATACAACCCCATCAAGCAATCCTACTCTTTTTTGCAAAAAAGACAAAACATCATTTAACGACATCTCTCCTTTTTTACTAAAGACTATGGATTTATTGTAACAGTAATCACACCTCATGTTGCAACCAACCAGCCAGACGATGCAAGCTAAGTGATCTTGAAAATCAAGATGTGTAAATTTTGTTAAATCATAAACAATTTTTTGATTCAATAAACTGTTTTCGTTGTCTATGTTCACCTGTTTTACCTATATTAAAACTCTCAACTGGTCTATGATAACCCATAACTCTTGTATAAACCATACATTTTTGTCTTCTATCATTTAGTTTTTTTAATAGTGCATTTTTACTCATGATTTCTCCTTTTTTAATTTTTACAAGCTAACTCTTTTCCCTCATCCGATAGCTCTACTAAAAGCTCCTCATCACACTTAGGACAATACTCATGCTCCCCTGCAAGATATCCATGTTTTGGACAAACAGAAAAAAGCGGTGTCACTGTAATATATGGTAATCTATAATTTGAGATAACATTTTTTACCAATTTTCTACAAGCCTCAGCTGAACTAATCTGCTCTTTCATGTATAGATGAAGTACTGTTCCACCAGTATATTTACACTGTAACTCATCTTGCAGATCAAGTGCCTCAAATGGATCATCAGTTAAATCTACTGGTATTTGAGATGAGTTTGTATAATAGATATTATCTTCCATTCCAGCTTGAATAATAGCATCTTTGTATCTCTTTTTATCCTCTTTTGCAAATCTATAAGTTGTCCCTTCAGCTGGTGTTGCTTCTAAATTATAAAGATTTCC
>JAMOMC010000043.1 GCA_027068765.1 Campylobacterales bacterium | reverse complement strand
TTGTATAATAGATATTATCTTCCATTCCAGCTTGAATAATAGCATCTTTGTATCTCTTTTTATCCTCTTTTGCAAATCTATAAGTTGTCCCTTCAGCTGGTGTTGCTTCTAAATTATAAAGATTTCCACTTTTTTCTTGGTACTCTACCATCTTTCCTCGCATATGATTTAAAACCTCAGTTGCAAACTCAACTCCTTTAGAAGTACTTACATCATCCAAATCATCTGTAAAATTTCTAATCATCTCATTTATACCATTTACTCCGATAGTTGAAAAGTGATTATTAAAACCTGGTAAATACCTCTTTGTATATGGAAAGAGTCCTCTCTCAAACATATCTTGTATAAATACTCTCTTCTTTTCTAATGTAGAAAAAGCATAATCCATCAGCTTATCAATACGAAGAATCAAAGCATCAAGGTCACCTTTATACAAAAATCCAACTCTCGCCATATTTAAAGTGACCACACCAATACTTCCTGTCATCTCTGCACTTCCAAAAAGCCCTCCACCTCTTTTTAAAAGTTCACGAAGATCAAGCTGCAACCTACAACACATACTTCTTACATGCCCTGGTTTATATGCCTCTTCATTAGCTATTAAGTTTCCATTTTCATCTCTTTTATATTGACTACCAATAAAATTTTGAAAATAAGATGAGCCTATTTTTGCACTGTTTTCAAACAATAAATCTGTATTTTCCCCATACCAATCAAAATCTTCTGTAATATTCACAGTAGGGATGGGAAAAGTAAAAGGCTGACCTGTTTTATCACCCTGGGTCATAATTTCATAATATGCACGATTTATTAAATTCATCTCTTTTTGAAAGTTACCATAAGTCATCTCTTCAAATGAATTACAACCTCTTTTTTTAACCTCTTTTAAAAGTTCATTATCTCTCATATCTTTAAAAAGATGTTTCTGTTGTCTTGTTGGAATTTGATCTTTTAAATCACTTGGAATACTCCAGTCGATTGTAATATTTGTAAACGGACTCTGCCCCCATCTAGCAGGAACATTTAGGTTGTAAATAAAACTCCTAACTGCTTTTTTTACATCTTTAAACTCCAATTTATCTTTAAAAACATAAGGAGCCAGATAAGTATCAAACGATGAAAAAGCCTGTGCACCTGCCCATTCACTCTGTAAAATCCCTAAAAAATTTGCCATTTGACCAAGAGCTTCTCTAAAATGTTTTGGAGCATCACTCTCAACTCTCCCTCTCACTCCATTAAAACCTTCATCAAGTAACACTCTAAGGCTCCATCCAGCACAATATCCAGTCAAACAATCTAAATCATGAATATGATAATCTCCATCCCTGTGAGCTTGCCCCTCTTCTTTACTATAAATCTTATCAAGCCAATAATTTGCTATAACTTTTCCTGCCGTATTATTAACTAATCCTGCATTTGAATATCCTGTATTTGAGTTAGCTTTAATCCGCCAATCTGTTCCATTTATGTACTCTTCAATAGTTTGAGTTGAATTAATATAGGTAGTATCATCATTTAACAAATGATCTCTTTGCATTTTATGAGTATGCCTATACAAAATAAACGAACGCATAACATCAAAATATCTCGATTTATATAACTCTTGCTCAATAATATCTTGAATATCCTCAACAGCGATAACTCTTTTGTTCTCTAATTTTTCTAAAACATTTGAAAAAACAGTATCATCATAAATAGTATTTTCACTTTTAAAAGCTTTTTTAATAGCATCTTCTATCTTGTATGAAGTAAATTCTTTATAAATTCCATCTCTTTTTAGTATCTTCTCAACCATATTAAAACCCTTTAGGATATTTAGTGAATTCTATT
>JAMOMC010000042.1 GCA_027068765.1 Campylobacterales bacterium | reverse complement strand
AATATATAAAATTACACTTCATAATAACTTAAATATAATTTAGTTAAAATAATTAAATTTAAATTTAGGGTAAAAAAGTGGAGTTTTATGCTTATAGACAATAAAAAGAGTGGTAAAGTTGGTGATGTTCTCAAAAAGCATTTGGAGCAGGAGAGTAAACTCTCTGTTATATCTGGGTATTTTACGATTTATGCTTTTAAAGAGCTCCAAAATGAACTCTCAAAGATAAATGAGTTAAGACTTCTCTTTAGCAAACCTCTTTATAGTGATAGAAGTGAAAAAACCCATATCCTCTCAGGTGAAAAAGCAGAAAATAAGTTTAAAAATTCACTTTCTCAAGTAAAAATAGCCCGGGAGTGTGCAACTTGGGTTAGACAGATAGTTCAAGCAAAAGAGATAAAACAAAGTGGAATGCTCTCTTTTAACCTCTATCATATTAAAAATGAGACTCAAAATATAGCAATGCAAGGTAGTTCAAACTTCTCTTCTGTTGGACTTGGTTACACACATACACCATCAATGCATATGAACACACTTTTAAAAGATACCACATCTACAAATGAACTCTTATCTACATTTGATGAGATTTGGGATAATAAGGATTTTGTAGTAGATGTTAAAGAGAAGTTACTTCAAGATTTAGAGACTTTATATAAAGACCAAACACCTGAATTTATCTATTTTCTAACACTTTATCAAATCTTCAAAGATTTTATCGGTGAGTTGGATGAAGAGAAGATTATCAAAACAAAAACAGGTTTTAAACAGACACTTATCTGGAACAAGCTCTATACTTTTCAAAAAGATGGAGTGCTTGGAGCTATAGATAAACTTGAAAAACACAATGGCTGTATCATCGCTGATAGTGTAGGGCTTGGTAAGACTTTTGAGGCATTGGCTGTTATCAAGTATTATGAACTTAGAAATGATAGGGTTTTGGTGCTTTGTCCTAAAAAGCTTCGAGATAACTGGACACTTTATACGATAAATGACAAGAGAAATATCCTCTCAAATGATAGATTTAACTATGATGTTTTAAATCATACGGACTTGACAAGAGAAAAGGGTATGAGTGGTGAGATAAATCTTGCTACGATAAACTGGGAGAATTACGACCTTATCGTTATAGATGAGTCACACAACTTTAGAAACACTAGCACAAACAAGAAAAAGAACAAGTCTAGATACTCAAGACTTCTTGATGATATATTAAAACAAGGTGTCAAAACAAAAGTCCTCATGCTCTCAGCCACTCCTGTAAATAACCGTCTTAATGATCTTAAAAACCAAGTAGCATTTATCACCGAAGCACAAGATGATGCTTTTGAAGAGAGTGGTATAAAAAGTATAGAAAACACTCTAAAAAGAGCACAGTCAAAGTTTAATATTTGGCTCAAAGAAGATGAAAAAAGAGATACAAAAAAGTTACTTGATATACTAAACTTTGACTACTTTAAACTGCTAGACCTCATAACCATAGCAAGAAGCAGAAAGCATATAGAAAAGTATTATGATGTGGGTGAGATAGGGAAGTTTCCCCAGAGAAAAAAGCCGATAAACTTAAAGTCTGATATAGATACAAACCGTGAGTTTCCACCACTTTTGGAGATAAACAAAACCATACGAAAACTAAACCTTTCAGCCTATGCACCACTTCGCTATGTCTACCCTGATAAAAAAGAGGAGTATGATAAAAAATATGATATAGAGATGAAAGGTGGAAGTGTTTTTAAACAAGTAGATCGTGAACAAAGTCTCATACATCTGATGAGGGTAAATCTCCTAAAACGGATGGAGAGTTCTATCAACTCATTTGCTCTAACGGTTAAAAAGTTACTCGATAAAAACTTGATACTTATAGAGATGTTAGAAAACCACAACGGTGAGTATATAGAAGATATGAGTATCATAGATGTTGATATAGACTCAGATGAGTATGCTTCACAGCTTATAGGAAACAAAGTCAAAGTCCTTATAAAAGATATAGACCATATCAAGTGGAAACAAGACCTAGAAGCTGACATATATAAACTAAAAGAGCTTCACAGTGAAGCGACAAAGATAGATGCACAAAGAGATGAAAAGCTTCAAACTTTAAAGTCTCGAATACAAGAAAAAGTGCAAAATCCTTTTAACCCAAATAACAAAAAAGTTATCATATTTACAGCCTTTGCAGATACAGCAGCATATCTTTATAAAAATATAGCCTCATGGGCAAAAGAGGACTTAGAGTTAGAGAGTGCTTTGATAACTGGAAGCGGTACAAACAAAACGACACTCTCAACCAAACATAGTGACTTAAACTCACTTCTCACTCACTTTTCTCCTATCTCAAAAGAGAGAGACAAGACTTCACTTGATTGTGACAATGAGATAGATATACTCATAGCCACAGACTGTATATCGGAGGGGCAGAACTTGCAAGATTGTGACTATCTTGTAAATTACGATATACATTGGAATCCAGTGAGAATCATCCAGCGATTTGGTAGGATCGATAGACTTGGTTCTAAAAATGATGCTATCCAACTTGTAAACTTTTGGCCCAACATAGAGCTTGATGAGTATATAAACTTAGAGAGTCGAGTGAGTGGTAGGATGGTGCTACTTGATGTTTCAGCTACTGGTGAAGAAAACCTCATAGACACTTCAAACAAAGAGATGAACGACTTAAGTTATCGTGCCAAACAACTAAAAGAGCTTCAAGAGAGTGTTATAGATCTAGAAGATGTGAGTGGTGGGGTATCTATAACCGACATGACACTGGGTGACTTTAGAATGGATTTGATGGAGTATCTAAAAGAACACGACAAGGTGCTTGAAACTTCCCCACTGGCTCTTTATGCAGTTGTTTTAAATGATAGTGCATATCTCAAAGAGAAGATAGGAACTGGCACGATATATTGTCTAAAGTATTTAGCCGATGATATAAGCCAAACTCACTACTCACTAGAGCCTTACTATCTTGTCTTTGTCTCAGATGACCATGAAGTAAAGCTTGGTTATTCTAGTGCCAAAGCCATACTAGATATCTATAAAAAACTTTGCCTTGGAAACAGAAGTGTGGTCAAAGATGCTGTAGCATTGTTTGAGAAAGAGACAGACAACTATGAAGATATGTCTCACTACATACAAGGGTTACAATCTGCCATAGAGAGTATCATCGGTAAAAAAGAGGAGAGTGGATTAGACTCACTTTTTAGTAGAGGTGGCACGACTAT
>JAMOMC010000041.1 GCA_027068765.1 Campylobacterales bacterium | reverse complement strand
CCACAAGAAAGCAAAAGAGTTGACAATTCACTAAAAGTCAAATCTTTTTTGATAGGTGTTTGTAAAAATTTCTTTAATAGCTTATCTTTTTTACTCATACCGTATGATACCATTTTATAGTTACAAATTCAAGTCTAGAGACGTTACGAGGGTTTGAATTTTGACTTTCTAAAAACTTAAAAGTCAATTTTCAAACCCTGCTCCTTAATCCTAAAAAGGTTAAAAGTTAAAGCCTGACACCTTTTTGTGCTCCAGTAACTTTTCTCTTTGGTTTCAACAGAGAGTGGGAATACTTAATATAACGACAATCTTGAAAAATATGCCGTTTTTTTTAGTTTCATTCAAAAACCATTTAGGTTATTTTTCTCAAAAAAGCTCTGAAAATCGGCTGGGTAGGCATATTTTTCTTCCAAGTTCTTGTTATATCTAAACTTATTTACATTTAATCCTTGGGAAGCATCCCCTCACATATTTCTTTATATTTTTAATATGTTAGCTATGTTATTTATATCAATATCTTTTAATAAAAATATTGATATATCATTTTTTTCTTTATTATTACTCATTAAAGATAATCCATTATAAATTTTTCTTGATAATTTGTAATTTTCATAGTTTAACATTGGAAAAGGTTTTACATAGTGAAATCCATTTTTTATATAAAATTTTTCTTTTTTCTTTAAACATAATAATGTAATTTTACAATTTTCATTTTGTAGGGCTTTTAAAATACTTGTTCCGATACCTCGATTACGATATTGTTCATTAACATGGATTTTATGTAAATAAAGACCATTTATTTTATTATGAATAAATGATAGAGAATAACCATATAATGTTTTATCATTACAATATGTTAATATATGTAATTGTTTTAATTTGTGATATTCATTAAATATATTTTTAATGTAATCAATAATTTTATTAATTTTTTCTGTATCTATATTTCTATAATATTGAAATAATATTGTATTGAGCATTAAATCTTGAAGTAAGCTTTTTGCTTCTATCTTAAAAATCTCATTGTTAAAGTTATCTTTAATATTTTCCAAGTTGTTCCTCCTGAAATATAACTATTTAATAACTCACACAACATCTAAAACACCCCAATTATTCACAATTACCTAACACCAAAAAAATACACACCCATGAAAACAATTAAACTATCTATAAAACAAAATCATTATAACAAAAAATTAAGATAATTACAATCTTAAAAAACCTTTTAACCAGATATTTGCTAATTAACTAAACACTTTATTAGTTAATTGGCTATTCTATACAAAATGTATTATTATAATAATTTATAAAAACTAATTTTTCAATACCTTATACTCATACAAAGAGCCATCTTTTGAATTAAGCATTGATGGTTTTTTACTCAGATACTCATCTACCTCCAAAGCACACTCTCTCCCCTCATTTATAGCCCAAACTACCAAAGATTGACCTCTTCTCATATCTCCTGCTGCAAAAACTCCCTCTTTTGAAGTTGCAAATCCTCTTGTTTTGACATTGCTTCTCTCATCGCTTTCAAGATCTAGCTCCGCTATCAAGCCTGATTGTTGTGGGCCTAAAAATCCCATTGCAAGTAGAACCAGATCAGCTTTTAAGACAAACTCACTTCCCTCTACCTCATCAAATCCTTTTTCACCCCATTTGATTTTTACACAATTTATACCACTTACATTTCCATCTGCATCTTTGATAAAATCTTTTGATAAGACATTAAAATCCATATCACACCCCTCTTCTTGTGAAGAGGACAATTTAAATATTCTAGGAAACAGAGGCCATGGATTATTTGCATCTCTTATTGGCGGAGCTTTTGGCATAAGCTCAATCTGCATTATAGATTTTGCACCTTGTCTTATCGAATTTCCCACACAATCACTTCCTGTATCTCCTCCACCGATGACAACAACTCTCTTATTGGTAGCTACTATCTCATCCTCTTTAGAGAAGCTCTCACCCTCAACCTTGCTATTGCATTGAGATAAAAACTCCATTGCAAAGTGGATATTTTTTGCATCTCTATTTGAGATAGGAAGATCTCTAGGCTCGCTCGCTCCTCCACACAAGATAAGAGCATCATACTTTTTTTGAAGCTTTTTTACTGAAACATCAACTCCAACATGAGCATTTGTGATAAACTCCACACCCTCTTCTTTCATAAGATTAACTCGTCTTTGAACTACTTTTTTCTTATCAAGTTTAAAGTTTGGTATGCCATAACGAAGAAGTCCTCCGATTCGCTTATCTCTCTCATATACACTCACACTATGACCTGCTTTATTTAGCTGATTTGCAGCCGCTAGCCCTGCTGGACCTGAACCAACAATAGCCACTTTTTTTCCAGTTTTATTTTTTGGAATTTGAGGCTTCATCCAACCTTTTTTATATGCTTTTTCTATGATTGCATACTCTATACTTTTGATATTTACAGGGTTGTCATTTATACCAAGTACACAAGCACCTTCACAAGGAGCTGGACAGATGCGACCTGTAAACTCTGGAAAGTTATTTGTACTCATAAGTGTCCTAAATGCAGCCTCCCACTCTCCTTTGTAAACCAAATCATTAAAACGAGGTATGAGATTTGCAACCCCGCAACCATAACTACTATGACAAAAAGGAACCCCACAATCCATACATCTAGCCCCTTGCTTCACAATCTCTTTTTTATTCAAAGGGGTAATAAACTCATCATAATGTTTAATTCGCTCCTTTACAGGAGCATATGATATATTTTTTCTCTCAAACTCTTTAAATCCAGTCACTTTTCCCATAACTCACTCCTTTTATGCACTAACATCTTGTTCATCTTTTACTCTTGGCTTATTTGCCAACACTCTCTTATAATCCTTAGGCATTACTTTGATAATTTTTAAAAGTGTTGCATCCCAATCATCTAAAAGAGTTTTTGCCTCTTTTGAGCCTGTATATTTCAGATACTCTTCCACCATTGACTTAATCTCATCAGACTCTTTTTTCTCTTCAATTAACTCCAAATCAACCATTTGACTATTTATTCTATTTTTTAATGTGGAGTTTTCATCATAGATATATGCGATACCACCACTCATACCAGCTGCAAAATTTTTCCCAATTTCACCAAGTATCACAACTCTTCCACCAGTCATATATTCACATCCATGGTCACCAATAGCACTAACTACCACATTAGCTCCAGAGTTTCTAACACAAAATCTCTCACCTGCCAAACCATAGATATAAGCCTTACCACTTGTAGCTCCATAAAACGATACATTTCCTAAGATGACATTTTCATTAGGATTATAAGTTATATTTTTAGGAGGATACAAGATAAGCTTTCCACCACACAAACCTTTTCCAAAATAGTCATTTGCATCTCCCTCTACCTCAAATGTAATTCCACTATTTACAAAAGCACCAAAACTCTGCCCACCACTTCCTGTCGCTTTAAAATATATAGTATCCTCATCCAATCCATCATCTGCATACTTTCTTGTCATCTCTGCTGACAACATCGTGCCTACTGTTCTATTGATATTTCTTAACTTTATACTCTCTTTGATTGGCTTTTTATTATCGATTGCCTCTTTTGCTAGCTCGATTAGTCTATTGTCCAAAGCTTTATCAATATCATGCTCTTGAGGTATGCTCTGATAACTTGTATCACTCTGTCTTAGATGCATCTTATGAAGCAATTTATCAAGCTTAAGATGCTTTGCTTTCCAGTGATTGATGTTGTCTTTAGTCTTTAATTTATCAACTCTACCTACCATCTCATTAATAGTTCTAAATCCCAAATCAGCCATAACCTCTCGAAGCTCTTTTGCCATAAACTTTACAAGGTTGATAATATGCTCTACTTTTCCATTATACTTTGCTCTAAGCTCCTCATCTTGGGTAGCAATTCCAACAGGACAAGTATTAAGGTGGCATTTTCGCATCATTATACATCCCTCTACAACCAAGGCACTTGTAGCAATTCCCCACTCCTCAGCACCCAAAAGTGTAGCGATAGCAAGATCTCTTCCTGTTCTAAGTTGTCCATCGGTTTGCAAAACTATACGAGAGCGAAGCCCATTTTTTACCAAAGTCTGATGAGCCTCTGCTAGACCTAACTCCCATGGCAAACCTGCATGTTTTATAGATGTTTGAGGACTAGCTCCAGTTCCTCCATCATATCCTGATATCAAAACTACATCAGAGTGAGCTTTTGCAACACCTGCTGCAATTGTTCCAACTCCAACTTCAGAAACAAGTTTTACACTAATTCTTGCATATTTATTAGCATTTTTAAGATCAAATATCAACTGTTTTAAATCCTCAATTGAGTATATATCATGATGTGGTGGTGGAGATATGAGTCCCACTCCTGGAGTTGAATGGCGAGTTTTACCTATAACCTCATCTACTTTATGACCTGGAAGTTGTCCGCCTTCACCAGGTTTTGCACCTTGTGCCATCTTTATCTGTATCTCTTGTGAGTTTACAAGATAGTTAGCCGTCACTCCAAATCTTCCAGATGCAACTTGTTTAATTTTAGAGTTTGCATCTGTACCAAACCTCTCTTTATCCTCTCCACCCTCTCCAGTGTTACTCTTTGCTCCTAACATATTCATAGCAACCGCAAGTGTAGTATGAGCCTCTTTAGAGATAGAGCCATAACTCATAGCTCCAGTTGCAAACCTAGTGACAATACTCTCAATACTCTCAACTTCATCTATATCGATAGGATTTTGTTTAGTAAAATCAAGCAGAGACCTTAGTGTGATATACTCCTCATTCTCTGGTGAATTTACAAGCTTTGCATACTGTTTGTAAGTTTCATAACTTCCAGTTTTTGTAGAGTTTTGCAAAAGAAAAATGACCTCAGGAGTAAAAAGATGCTTCTCCCCTCTTTGACGATAAGCATACTCTCCACCAACACCAAGATCATTTGACTCAATATTCTCTCTTGGATAAGCAACACTATGACAGATAAGAGTCTCAATCTCTAACTCATCCATCGAAATCCCCTCTAATCTAGTTGCAGTTTTTGTAAAATACTTATCAATCAACTGCGAGCTAACTCCAACTGCTTCAAATATCTGAGCACCTGTATAAGATCTAATGGTAGATATTCCCATCTTAGACATAACTTTAAAGATGCCTTTACCGATAGCTGTGATATAGTTTTCAACTGCCTTATCATGTGTTATATCTTCATTGATAAGTTTTCGTTGCCTCATATCTTCTATCGTCTCAAATGCAAGATAAGGATTGATAGCATTTGCACCATACCCTATAAGTGTTGCAAAGTGGTGAATTTCTCTAGCTTCGCCACTCTCCACAACTAAACCACAATTTGTTCTAATCCCCTTTTTAACCAGATGCTGATGCACCGCACTTGTAGCCAAAAGTGTAGGAATAGCTGCTTTTTTCTTCCCCACACCTCTTGTAGACAAGATAATAACTTGATACTTATCATTAACCGCATCTTCAGCCTCTTTTACAACCTCATCAAGTGCAATCTGCATGGAACCTTTTTTATCTACATCAAATAAAATTTTAATACTCTTTGCTTTAAAATCTAGCTCATTCACCCCTCGAAGCTTCTCTAACTGGATATTTGTTAAAATTGGAGAAGAGAGCTTGATAAACTTTCTACTCTCATCTACTTTTTGAAATAAATTACCCTGCTCCCCTATATAAGAGGTCAAAGACATAACCGACTCTTCACGAATTGGATCAATTGGTGGATTTGTAACTTGGGCAAAAAGCTGATGAAAATAGTTATAAAAATTGACACTACGATTTGACAAAACAGAGAGTGCAGCATCATTTCCCATAGAACCAGTCGCTTCATATGCCTCATTTGCCATAGGAGTTAGGATGATTTTTAAATCTTCTTGGGTGTAGCCGTGACATTTTTGTCTTTGTAAGATAGTCTTATGATTTGGCTGTTTAACTTCGCGGTTTAAAACAAGATCATCAAGATTGATTTTATGAGAGCTAATCCAATCACGATATGCAAATGCGGTTGAAAATTTAGTCTTTATCTCATCATCACTTATAATTCTTCCCTCATCTAAATCTGCCAAAAACATCTGCCCTGGTTGAAGCCTACCTTTTAAAACTATATCTTCTGGTGGAAACTCCAATGCTCCCTGCTCACTTGCCATAACTAAAATATTATCTTTTGTTAGTGAATATCGTGATGGTCTTAAACCATTTCTATCAAGTGTAGCACCGATAAATTTACCGTCTGTAAATGCAACAGATGCCGGACCATCCCAAGGCTCCATAAAAGTCGCATGGTACTCATAAAATGCTTTTAAATCTTCACTCATCTCTTCATCTTTCCAAGCTGAGGGAATCATCATCATCAAAACATGAGGCAATTCTCTACCTGCTAGAGTTAAAAGCTCAACAACATTATCTAAAACAGAAGAGTCTGAACCTTTTTGCTCATTTATAAGATATGGGTAGATTTTATCAAGTTCATCTTCAGTAAAAAGCTCGGATTTGAGCATAGACTCTCTAGCTCTCATCCAATTGATGTTTCCTCTTAGGGTATTTATCTCACCATTGTGTGCTAGATATCTAAAAGGTTGTGCAAGTGGCCAAGATGGAAAAGTATTAGTTGAAAATCTACTATGCACAAGAGCTAAAGCTGATTCAAAATCTTCATCATTTAAATCAGCAAAATATTGAGGCAACTGCTCAGTTATAAGCTGACCTTTATAAGATATGGTTTTATAAGACATCGATGGCATATAAAAGTATTCAGTTCCAGCAATTTTTGATTTGGTTACTAATGTCTGTATATGTTTTCTCGCTACATACATTTTTCGCTCAAAACTCTGTGCATCCGTTAAATTTTCTGGTCTTTTTACAAATAGATGATAAACATAAGGCTCAACTGCCTTTACCCTCTCTGCTAGAGTCTCATTATCTGTTGGAACTTTTCTCCAGCCAAGAACTTCTAGCCCTAACTCTTCAACTACATTTACAACGATGCTTTGACACTCAACCCCAGCATTAACATCTCTTGGAACAAAAGCAACACCAACACCATAATGTGAAAACTCAGGTAATTCTATCCCAAGTTCTTTTGTGACTTTTCGCATAAAACGATCAGGCATCTGTGTTAAAATACCCGCTCCATCTCCTGCATTTTTCTCAGCCCCAACAGCACCTCTATGTTCAAGGTTTATAAGGAGTTCAATCCCTTTTTTAACTATATCATGTGATTTTTCACCTTTTAAGTGAGCTACAAATCCGACACCACAAGCATCGTGTTCAAATTCTGGATCATATAGACCCTCTTTTCTTGGTAAACAAATAGGTTTCATTTTGGTCTTTCTATGTGGATTTCCCCATCCCCAAGTAGATTATAATAACCCTAAGACAATTATAGGAAAATTTGATTTAACTTCTAATCTCAAATTACAACTAAATTATTTGAAAAAGTTCATCTTCATATAAGAGCTAATTATTATGAGCTATATCTCTTTTTTAGAGAGCAAGTACTTATCTAAAGTGGCAAAATTCATGACATATTTTGTGCAAAAGCTAAGATATAGCCGTTAGGGTCTTTAACATAAAACTCACGCATACCATACCATGAAGTCTCTATCTCCTTATGTATATCTACACTATTTATAACACTAGCATATAATGCATCTACATCTTCTACTTCGATATAAAAGGAGACTGAAGAGCCTATGGTATCAAAAAAGTTTCCAACATCCTCTTTTAAATTATCAACTCTTTGAAACATTATGCCAACTTCACCACTCATAATATTTGCCCAAATATACTCTTTGCCATCTACTAGTTCATCACCAACTGATGATTTATCCTCACTAACTGCCATAACTAGTTTAAATCCAAAGTTTTTCACATAATACTCTACTGTCTCTCGTACATCTTCTACCGCCATGTTTGGGGTTAATCGTTTCATCTGCTCTCCTATTATAATTTTAACAAAATCATAACATAATAAATTTTTTATGTATTGTACAAAATAGACATCAGTTTTGAACTTGGATTAACTCCTGTGAGTTTTTTAAAATCTCTATTAAAATGAGCTTGATCAAAATAACCATTTTCAAGCACTTTTTGTGAAAGATTTTCTATGCCCTCTTTGCTAAGTATTTTATGTGTGTCATAAAAACGGACAATTTTACAAAACTTTTTAGGTGTAACTCCTACATAAGAGATAAAAAGTCTCTCCAATTTTTTTGGGTGAATGTGTAAGTTATTATGAAAACGAAGGCTCACTTGTAAATTTTGAAATACTTGAAGATGCAGAGTTTGAAGTTATAAGCATAGCTAATATGGATGAGATATTTGATATAAATAAAAAGTGGCAACATCTGGGTCGCACCATGATAGATGATACTTGGTTTGCTTCTACCTACAAGCGAGTTATATCCTTGATGAGTGAAACAGCACAGCAGAGATATGATAGGCTTTTAAAAGAGTATCCTACTATTTTTGATAAAGTAAAGTCTTATCATATAGCTTCATATTTAGGAATTGCTCCGCAGACTTTGAGTAAACTAAGAAGGAATTTTGATGAAAATCATTAAACTAACTGAGAAAAATATAGAAGATAGATTTGAAACAAAAATATAACAATTTAAACTTTATCTCATAGACTCTAACTGAAGTGCATCTATACCATAAAAATCTTTCCTAAAAGATAGCTTTGAATCTTTATCTATAAAAACAGTATGATACCTTATATGGATAGGAATATGCTTTTTAAGTGGAACATTAATAGTTTTTTCACCAGATACAAGCTCTGTCAACTTATCGCTACTATAAGAGGTATACTGTGACAAGATATGAAGTAACTCATATGGTTTTGCTAACCTAATACAACCTGAACTATAAAGTCTATATTTAAGTGTTGTTAGCGATTTTGAGTTTGTATCGTGAAGGTAAACATTGTACTTATTTGGAAAGATAAACTTCATCTTACCAAGAGCATTATGCTCTCCTGGGTATTGCATAAAATAGTTAGGAATTCTTCTATCTTCATCAATGTATTTTTCCCAATCAACATTTAAGGGATCAATCTCTTTTGAGTATCTTGAAGGTTTTGTATGGATATGTATCTGCTCCTCTTGAAGATAGTTAGGGTCTTTTAAAAGTCCAGGAAGATAGTCTCTTCTAACTAAACTTTGAGGAACTATCCAAGAAGGGTTTAAAACAATATACTCTAACTTGTCACTAAAGATTGGAGTTGGTCTATCTTCACGACCAACAACTATAAAAATATCATCAACTAAAGCCTTATCTTTAAAATACTTCAATGAAAACTCAGGAATATTTATCAAAATATACTCTCTATCATAGATGCGAGGTAGAAGTTTATGTCTCTCAATATTTAACTTTATAAGTTCACTTGTCTGTTTTGCACTCTTATTTAAATAAAGCACACTTACACGATCTAGCTCCCCTGTAGCTTTTATATAGTGTCTTTTTTGAAAACTCTTAAGAGCTAAAGATAACTTTTTATCAAAAGTAGGAAACTCCATATACCTCTTATCTACATCTTTTAAATCATCACTCTCATAAAGATAAGTTTTTAACTGTGTTGCTCTATATCCATAATCTCCAACTCTCATAAGTTTTCCATAGTCTATCTTTGGAAGCTTCATTTTTGAGTAGCGATGATACTCTTGTACAAGTAGTTTATATTCATCTGCTATTGGTAGGTATTGATGCAATAAAACTTTTAATAAATTAGACTTTAATGCAAGTTTTAAATCCGCACTATAATAGTAAATTTTTGATTTTTTCTCCCAAACAAGAGGAATTTCACTCTCTTTTAATAACTCTTGGAACTTATCTTTATCAATAAACCCAACACTTAAATCTTTAGCATATGAAAAAAAACCATCTGTTGCAAGTATATCTATGCGAGAGCGAATAAATTTCTGATCTGCTATATTTTCATAATCCATTGTACTCATCAAAGTTTCAATCTCATCTTGATGATAATCTAAAAATAGATAATTTAATGCTCCATCTCTAGTAGATTTTAAAAAGTCATTTAAATCTTTTTTATCCCAAGCAAGTTTAATATCTCTATTTTTATAAAACTGCTCTACTTTGTGATGATTTTTTAAAGGTAAATCTTGTGAAATAATAAGAGATATATGGTTATTACAACAAGAAGGTTTAAACTCTACAAATCCATAGACACTACAGACAAAAAGAGAGATAATAATAAAAAATTTCATGATTTTTACTTTTTTGAAGAGTTTTATAAAAGGAGAAAAAACTCCTCTTATAAGTTATAGTTTATTAAAATTTATAGTTTACACCAAATCCAAATGTATCTAGATTTAAATCATCTTCATTCACTGTTGTTCCAGAGCCATTTACAAAAGTACCCTCTACGCTATGTAAAAGTCTAACTGCTTCAACAAGAACACTCCAGCTTTCACTCACATCATACTCTAAACCAAGACCAAACGATGGACTAGCTTCGTCTACAACACCAGTTAATCCTATGCTACCTGTACCTGCACTCTCAACTTTTGCTTTTGCATAACCAGCAAGACCAAATAGAGATAAACTCTCACTTATTGGAAGTTGTGGTTTTAAGTAAAGACCATAATTTTCTTTCATCTTGGACTCTCCACCAGCATCAAAATCTGCTGAACCAATTCCATAACCTACACGACCTTCAACAGCAATGTACTTATTAAACTCATAACCAATTTTTGCAGCAACTGCACCTAAACAATAACAAGAACCTGACTCTGTCTCAAATCTTCCACAAAGTGCATCTAGTCCAACATACATATTTTTCGGACCAATAACTGGAACGATAGGTGCAGGTGTCGGTGCTACAACAACAGGCACAGGCACTGGTGCAGGTGCTACTTGTTTTACCTCTTCGATTTTAGCTTCTTGAACATCCTTAACCTCATAATCAACAAGAGGCTCAATATCAGCACCAGCAAATAGTATAGATGCCGTCGCTACCATTAATATAACTTTTTTCATTTCAAACTCCTATATTTAAAAATATTTAACCCTCATAGTACACAATTTAATATTAAAATAATCTTGGTTTTAATATTTTTTTTTAAATACTTAAAAAAAACCCATTAAAATTAAAATATTCATATATAAAATCTCTTTAAAAATTCGTCATCTATATTGAGTAATCCTCGCTTTTTTAAATCCATTATCACATCCATATCACAATCCGTATCATCAGGCCAGCGTCTTGGAAAATTCTCTAAAACACCTTTATTTGTGCCATCAACTCCGATATATTCACTTTTCAGATATATATCTCTGGATGCATCTATGTTGTTTACTACTCTCCAAATTAGCATGTATGGATTATTTATATCATTTTTCTTTTCATCTACAAAAATAAGCAATTTTGTAAACTTTTTTATTGGTTCAAGCTTTTCGTAAATATCTTTTATTTTCTCTTTTTTATTAATTGCAATTACACAAATTGGTGTTTTTGTATAAGTTTTATACTGTTTTATCTTTGAAATTTCAGGAACAATCTCTCTTATCTTAATAAAAAGCTCCTCATCGCTAATAATAGTTTTTTTAGGGAAGTCAACATTATCTTTTGTGCAATCTACTCCAAGTTTACCACCATAAGCAAAACTATCACTAGAGTGATCAAGTGCATCACAAACTCCCTCAGAAATCAGTATATTAGAGACCATTAAACGATCGCAGATATAATCACTCAATGCTTCATAATCTTCCAAAGATGGTGCATCCTCATCTACAAAAAAGGCATGTTTTACAAAACTCATCTGACCCACTCCCCAAAATGCATGCATAAACTGTTTTGCATGCCCTGGATAAGAGGCTCTCATCTTTGCAATAATCAAATTGTGAAATACACCATTTTCAGGCATAACATAATCTATCAGATCTGGAACTGTAGTCTTTAAAAGTGGTAAAAATATCCTCTCAGTAGCAAGACCCATATACTTATCTTCAAGTGGCGGTTTCCCAACTACAGTAGCTAGATAAATAGGATCTTTTTTATGAGTTATACAACTAACATCCATAACAGGATACTCCTCTTCTAAGGTATAATACCCTGTATGGTCTCCAAAAGGTCCTTCAATCTCCATCTTTTTAGTATCTACAAAACCCTCTATCACAAAATCTGCACAATCAGGAATCCATATCTCGTTTGTCAAAGATTTAACTACTCTTGCACTTTCACCTTTGATAAATCCATACATAAGTAACTCATATACTCCATGAGGAAGTGGTGCGGTTGCTGCCCAAGTGTAAAGTGGGTCTCCTCCAATGGCGATGGAAACTGGCATTTTTTCACCAGCTTTTTTATACTCATTAAAAAATACTGCACTATCCTTATGTATCTGCCAATGCATCCCTAGACGATTTTTATCATAAACTTGCAAACGATACATACCAAGATTTTTGACATCTCCATTTAAAGATTGGGTATAAACCTGCCCCATTGTGATAAAAGGTCCACCATCATCACTCCAAGTTTTTAATATAGGAATATCATAAAGATTTACATCTTCACCTTGGCTAACAAACTCTTGTGAAGCACCTTTTCTTTTTAACTTTTTTGGAAAAACATTTTTTAATTTAAAAAGTTGCGAGAGTAAGCCAATTTTTTGTGAAAATGAATTTGGTGGTTTTATCTTTAAAAGTGCTTCTATCTCGCCCGCTATCTCATCTGCATCTTTTCCCAAAAAAAGATTAGTAGCTTTATGTGAGCCAAACACATTCATAAGCACAGGAGTTGAAAACTTTTTATCCAATCTTTTACTAACTGGTTTTGTAAATAAAAGAGCACGAGAGTCCTCTTTTTTCACTTCTATATAAGCTATATGAGGAATCTCCAAATCGATATCAACTTCATCATCAATAACTCTTAATAAATTATGCTCTTTTAATAACTCTAATGCTTTATTCATTAAAACTCCTACAATATATCTCTAAGGGCTATCTCCTCTGCTTCTTTTAAAAGCTTAACAGCACCTTTTTCAACCATCAAATCCGCCAACTCTTTACCTAAAGATTTATAATCAGAAATTTTACCTAAAGATTTCTCTTTTAAAAGCTTTGTACCATCTGGCATACCAACAATGCATCTTACAACAACATCATCATCTTTAATTTTAGCATGAACACCAATAGGAACTTGACAACCACCTTCTAAAACTTCAACAAAATCTCTCTCAATAGTAGTCTCAATTGTTGCATCTTTATCTTTTAAAATTGATATAAGCTCAAGAATCTTAGGATCTTCAATAGACTCAATTCCAAGAGCTGCTTGACCCATCGCAGGTATCATCTGTGTTATAGCGATTGGAACTGCATATTTAACTTCAGAATTTAATCCTAGTCTATTTATGCCTGCAGTTGCTAAAATAATAGCATCATATTCGCCATCTTTTAATTTTCTTATTCTAGTGTTTATATTTCCTCTTAGATTTTTTATCTTCAAATCTGGTCGAAGGGTTAAAATTTGCATCCTTCTTCTTAAACTTGTTGTTCCTACAACTGCACCTTTAGGAAGTGCTTCAATACTCTCATATTTTTCACTAAGTATTGCATCTCTTGGGTCTTCTCTTTTTGTAATAGCACCAAGAACTAAACCATCAACAAACTCTGTTGGCACATCTTTTAAACTATGAACAGCTATATGAGCCTCACCTCTAAGCATAGCTTCTTCAAGCTCTTTTGTAAAAAGCCCTTTTCCACCAATTTTTGCCAAAGATGTCTCAAGGAGAATAT
>JAMOMC010000040.1 GCA_027068765.1 Campylobacterales bacterium | reverse complement strand
TCTGTTGGCACATCTTTTAAACTATGAACAGCTATATGAGCCTCACCTCTAAGCATAGCTTCTTCAAGCTCTTTTGTAAAAAGCCCTTTTCCACCAATTTTTGCCAAAGATGTCTCAAGGAGAATATCCCCTTTTGTCTTCATAACTTTAAGCTCAACTTCAAGTCCTTCATAAGCATTTTCAAGAACCTCTTTGATATGTTCAGATTGCCAAAGTGCTAGTTTGCTTCCTCTTGTTGCTATTATTAGTTTTTTCATTTAATTCCCAATATCTCTTTGTACTTAGTTCTTGTAAAATCTTTCTTCCCATTCACATAAACAGTTGGTGTGCCACTTATCATCATCTTGCCAGCTAACTCTAAATCTTTACTGTAAGTCTCTAATATCTCTTGTGTGTTTATCTCTTTTAGTGTTAAATTTGTTCCCAATTTTTTATTAAATGCTTCAAGGGTTGAATTTTCATTTTTTGTTTTTAGAGCAAATTTTGCTTCATAAACTCTTATCAAAATATCTTTAACTCCTTTTTTCTCAGCAGCCATTGTAGCTTTTATGATAGTAGGGGCTTGTGGATGTATCATAGATAGTGGAAAGTGATAATAATAAAGAGCTATCTTTTTTGGATCAGCTTTTACAGCTTTAAAAACCTCTGGCATATAAGTTTGGCAAAATGGACATAAAGGATCAGAAAAAATCACTATCTTATCTTTTGCACTTTCATCACCATAAACTAAATGATTCTTCTTATAAAATGAGTTGTCCATATCAGGAACTATTCTATCTTTTAATGATATTTGTCCTTTTAAACTCATAAAGTCTCTAGTCATATATTTTCCATCTGAGAAGATTTTATCGTGTACTGTCATCACTTTGTTATCTTTTGCAATAACTAAAAGATCAATATCTAAAAAATATACACTCCAACCTTTTATCGCATCAAGCTCTTTTACTTCTTTAACTCTAACCTCTTTTAAAGTAAAGTCTTTATTTACACTAATCGCCTTTTCAACATAAGCGACTATATCTTTCTCCACTTCACTTTTTAACTCCTCTTTTGCATATACTATACTACTGCTTAGTATTGCTATCATCAATAACTTCAACATCAATCGCATCATCTTTTCCTTCATTTTTAATATTTTTATCATTATTTTTATTTTTTAAATTTAAAACTCTGTTTGCAAATAGCTTCCCAAAAAAACTAAACTGCAACAAAACACCTATAATATCACTGAAAAATCCAGGCACTATCAAAAGCACCGCACCTATAAGAGTAAAAAGACTCATCTTCTGAAAATCTTGCATAGAGATAGACCCATTCATAAGATCTGTTGCACTCTTAGATAAAGTATATCGAAAGTTTGTTAATAAGAAAAAACCGATCATCGCAGAGACTACAATCTCAACAAAAGTCAAAAGTCCACCAAGGCGACCTGCTATCTCAACTGAAACTAAAACCTCAATAAAAAAAAAGACAATTAAAAACGGCATTAAAACTCCATCAATTTATCAAATATCTCATCTTTGGAGATATTTGTTTTTTCTAAGCTCTTTCTATCCACAATTTGAACCTCTCCATCGACCAAACCTTTACCAACAATCACAGCTTTAGGAAACCCTAAAAGCTCAAAATCACTCATCTTATAACCAAATCTCTCAGCCCTATCATCAAGTAAAACTTCAACACCTTCCTCTTTTAACTTTTGATATAGATCTTCACCAAAGCTTTTTTGTGCTTCATCTTTTATGTTTGAGATAATGATAGTGAGTTCAAACGGTGATGTCTCTTTTGTCCAAAGAGAGCCTTTCTCATCGTGGTGCTGTTCTACTACAACAGCTACTAGTCTACTTATACCAATGCCATAAGTTCCCATAACAAAAGGTTTTGCTTTTCCATTTCTATCTAAAAAGTTTGCATCTAATGCTTTTGAGTATTTATCTCCTAACTCAAATATATGACCAACTTCAATACCTTTTGTTATATCCAAAACTCCACCACAACAGCTACATAAATCACCTTTACAAACCTCTAGCAGATCAACATACTCAAACTCTCTATCTTTAAAACTATATCCACCAAAATGATAATCAAGTTCATTGGCTCCGCAGATTAAACTTTCTTCATCTTTTAACTCTAAATCAACAAACTTTTTAATCTCCACATCAGGCCCAATAAACCCAGCTATCAACCCCACATCTTCAAGCTCTTTTTCACTTACATCTACAAGCTCTAATGCTAAAGAGGCACTCAAAGCTTTTGTCTCTTGCAAAGTATCACTTCCTCTAATAAAAAAAACAACAATTTCACTAAAATCTGCAAATATCGCTTTTTTTACAATAGCCTTAACAGCACAAGAGGAGTTAACTTTGAAAAACTTACTAACATCTTCGATAGTTTTAATATCTGGTGTGTGAGTTTTACCCTTAGCTATTTGAGGGTTATCTATCTTTGGTTTAGTCCGTTTTGCTGCTTCAATATTTGCAGCATAATCACAAGATGCACAAGTTACAATATCATCTTCACCATTTTTTGCCAAAACCATAAACTCTTTTGAGCCACTACCACCAATTGCTCCACTATCTGCAAAAACTACCCTATACTCTAACCCCAACCTATCTAATATCTTTCCGTAAGTCTGCTCCATCAAAGCAAACTCCTCTTTTAAACTCTCTTCATTTTCATGAAAGCTATATCCATCTTTCATCAAAAACTCACGACCTCTTAAAAGTCCATATCTAGGTCTAGCTTCATCTCTAAATTTTGTGTTTATCTGATAGAGATTTATAGGAAGTTGTTTATAGCTCTTTACTCTACCTTTTACCAGATCTACCATAGCCTCTTCATGAGTTGGACCTAAAACAAACTCATTGTTTTTACGATCACTAAATCTTAAAAGCTCTTTTCCAAATTTATCATATCTTCCACTTTGCTTCCAAAGTTTTGATGGAGTTATAAATCCAAGCTCTGTCTGCAATGCTCCAACTCTATCTAACTCCTCTTTAACAACTTTAGAGATTTTATCAAGCACAATCTTTCCAAGAGGCAAAAAATTATAAACCCCACTCCCAACTTGTGAGATAAAACCGCCTCGAACTAAATATATATGACTTGGAAGAACAGCATCTTTTGGAGCATCTTTTGTAGTTGGTGCAAAAAGTTTAGAAAATCTCAAGAGAGCTCCTTCTTTGGTCTATCTTTTGATTTTTTCTCTATTTGATAATCCCACTTGTATGTATCAAGAGCTTTTCTTTGTTTAGTTTTTAATCCAAAAACAAGCTGAATTGATTGAACAACTGTATCAGCTTGGGGCTGTTCAGCGATATTTTTTAATTTGTGAGTTGGATGGTGCAAAAAAGCATTAAATGCTCCATGCAAAATTTTTGCCATCTGCTCTCTTGCATCTTTATCAATATAACCTTTTTTAATAGCTTTTTCTATCTCAATTTCACTACACTCTTTTGCCATATCTCTAATCTCTTTTATAAGGGGATTTACAGAGAGTGTCTGAAGCCATTTAAAAAAATCTTGAGTAAACTTATCAACTATGCCATAAGCTACCTCTGCACTTTTTTCTCTTTGTTTGATGTTCTCATCCATGATACCTTTTAAATCATCTACAGCATAAATCGTTATATTTTTGCAATTTGTTTGAGATATATCTCTTGGAACCGCTATATCAAACCAGTGCCTTGTAAATGAAACTTGCTCAGTAATATCATCTCCTATAACAACTCCAGAAGCCCCTGTTGCAGAAAATAAAAGTCTATAGTGATTTACAAGATTTTTAAGCTCCGAAAAAGGCTCAACAGTAACTGTTACACTATCAATCATACTAGCTAATTTATGAGCCTTCTCAATATCTCTATTTACAATTATGATATTCACTCCAGCTTTTGCTAGATGTTTAGCCGTAAGCTCTCCCATCTCACCAGCTCCAACAACAACAGCAGTATATCCACCTAAATTTCCATCAAAAACCTCTTTTGCTTTTGTAACCGCTACACTAGCAACAGATACAGGGTTTTTTGAAATATCAGTAGAGCTTCTAACAGCAGCTGAACATCTAAAAGCATTTTGCATAACTCGTGCAACTTTTTGCCCACAATAACCGTTTTCATAAGCAAAAGAGAAAGCATCTTTTATCTGAGCAACAATTTGAGTCTCTCCTAAAACTACACTATCAAGTGAAGATATTACTCTAAAAAGATGATGTACAGCTTCTATATCATAATGAATATCTCCTTTTTCATTTAACTCATCTGGTAAAAGCTCATGGTGGTTTACAAACTCAAAAAGTATATTCTCAGCAACTTCACTTACATCATTTACACTTGCTAATAACTCTACTCTATTGCAAGTTGAGATTATCAATACTTCATTTATGCATGGAAGTGCCAAAATTTTTTCATAAAATTTTTTTAAATCCTCATCATCTGTAAAAGCTAATTTTTCTCTTGTATCTATTGGTGTGTTTTTATGTGTATAACTTAGTGTAAAATAGTGCATTAAAAATCTCTCTCTATCATATCTGTAATAACTCTTTGTAAATCGTCATTTTTATCAACTTCAATAGCTTTTAATGCCTCTTTTCCCAATTTTTGTGCAAATTCGACTGCCCTTAAGATTGCCCCACTCTCTCTCATCTTCTGCTTTATCCAGTTTTTTTCATCTTCTGTTAACTCTTTTTTGTAGAGTGATTTTAACCTTTGTGCATCTTGATCATTTAAAGATTCAAAAAGATAAATATAAGGAAGTGTAGTTTTTCCCTCTTTAAAATCAGCTAATGATGGTTTTCCAAGCTGTTCATCACTCATAGTAACATCTAAAACATCATCAATCACCTGAAAAGCAAGTCCAAGATTTTTTCCATAAAGCCCATAAGATATAACATCTTTTTTAGCTAAATAAGCCGCACTTTTTGCAGTCGCTTCTATCAATACAGAAGTCTTTTTATAAATCATTTGAAAGTATTTTACTTTATCTAAATTTATCTCATTTGAAAGATTTACATCCATCATCTCGCCAACTGAAAGCTCACAAACTGCATCTGATATAAACTTAGCAATCTCTTTATCAAAATACAGAAGTTCTAAAAAACCTTTAGAATAGAGAATATCACCAAGCATAATAGCACTCTTATCTCCATAAAGAGCATTGATAGAGTGAACTCCTCGTCTTGTTTTTGACTCATCTATAACATCATCGTGAAGAAGAGATGCTGTATGAATCATCTCTATAACTGCTGATAATTTTTTACTATCTTCACTATCACCTGCAATTTTTGAAACTAATTTTGCTCTAAGCATCTTTCCTTGCGAAATTTTTTGATATAACAAAAATGCATCATCATCAATCTCTTTTATAAAGTTGCTAATTAACACCTCTATCTCTTCCAAATGCCCACCTTTACCTTCTCTTTGGATTTATGAATCTAACTTCAACTCTCTTTTTACGATCTAATATCATCACATCTAAAATCGCTATCTTTTTATCAACTTTAAAGTCACTAAACTTCAAAGCTAAAAAAACTCTCTCTCCCACTCTCTCATAATCACCCATAAGCCAGATACTCACACTATCTCGTTTATATCTTTTCTCTAAAACATACTGAGTTGTAAAACCTTCATAACTAACAAGAATTACTAGAAGGTGATTATGAAAAAGTGTCCATCGAAAAGATACTTCACTCTCTTTTCTTGGACTTGTTTTATAATCTTTTTTTATAACTGATATTTTAGCGACTTCATCTTTTTTTAGGCTGAAAGTATGAGTATAATCAAATTTACCACCCTTTGCTCCAAATAATAAAGCTGTAGAAAAAAAAAGAGTCGCTAAAATTTTACTCATTTTGAGTAAGAATACTCCCCATATCGTTTATATATAAATCTTTTACTCTTTTGCTTACAATATCAGGATTATTTACAGCAAAATTACTGATAAACCTATCCATTTCTATTCCATCTTCAAGCTTATCCTCTAACATATGTTCCATGATAGCAATCTTCTCTAAGTTTGCAGTGAGATAAAACTCAACTAAATTTCTATTTGCATGAAATAAAATATCAAAATATTTCTTTTCTGCTGTCCCTCCAAATATATCATCCTCTTCCAAAAATGGATCATTTCCCAACATATCTTTCCCCTATATTTTTATTTTAAAAATAAATTTTAACCAAAAAATGCTTCAATCTCAACTCTCAGATCATCTTTATTATCAATGCGATTAATCTTATCTCTGAATTCAGATGCATTTGGCAAAGATTTAGAGTAAGTGTGCAGATGCTTTCTAAATATAGCAACTCCTATATCTCCATAAAAATCTATCATCGCAAAAAAATGTTCTAACACAATCTCTCTTATCTTATCTTTGTGAACACTTTGTAGATTGTTTTTAATCTGATAAAAAATCCAAGGATTACCAATAGCCCCTCGCCCAATCATAATACCATCACATTTAGTATAATCTCTAACATAGTTTGCAACCTCCAAAGAGGTGATATCGCCATTTGCAATAAGAGGAATTTTTATAGCCATCTTTGCCTCTTTTATAGCATCATAATCGACCTTTGATTTATATCTTCCAGCTCTTGTTCGACCATGAAATGTTATAAAGTCTGCACCACTATCTTCACATATTTTAGCAATTTGTACAGGATATTTTTCATTAAATCCTAATCTTGTTTTTACACTTGTATACTCTTTGTTTGAATATTTTTTAATTGTCTCTACAAGCTTTGAGAGCTTAGGTAAATCTTCAAGCAAAGAGGAGCCACACTTTTGTGAGACAACTTTTGGTGCAGGACAGCCACAGTTTAAATCAATACCGTCTATCCCCTCCATATCATTAAGCATCAAAACAGCCTCTTTGATTATATTTTCACTTCCTCCAGCAATTTGTACAATATATGGTGTCTCTAGTGGAGATTTCTCTAGCATCTTTAGAGTTTTTTTGGAGTTATAAACAAGAGCATTTGAGCTTATCATCTCTGAAAATGTAAGATCTACTCCAAATTTTTTTACAACGGATCTAAAAGGTAAATCAGTATATCCAGCGAGTGGAGCTAAAGCAACAATATCTTTTTTTGAAAAATCTATCAAAACTTTAGTTTATATAAATAGTTCTGTATCAAAAGTTTTACCACTATCTTTTAAAAAAAGTAAATACTTAAACTTTATATACTCATCTTCTGATGTATTTTCCAAAAAATCTCTAGCATTGTCCACCATCTGAAGTTCAAACATAACATAAAGATAAGCTTCACCAGCTTCACTTGGAAACTCATGAGCTAACCTCTCAAAAAGAAGCATTAATCTATCTGGATTTAGTTTAGTTTTGAGTTTTTTAGCGAGCTCTATAAAATCTCTACTTACAAAATCTAACTCTCTTGCATAAACAACAATCGACTCATCAGGTAACTCTAAAGAATTCTCTTTGTCATTGACTCTATCAACTAAAACATTAAAAAGCTCTCTTGTTGGCTTTATATCATATTTATTTATCTCATCTAGCGAGGAGAAAGAGGCTATAGCCAAATGAGCCTTTTGACACAACTCTTTATCTTTGCTACTTCTTAAAACTATCTGTGCATAATTTTTATCTATAGCTATTTTATTTTCATAATTTTTTATCACCAGAGCATTATCTTCTCTTAGTGAAAAAGGAGTTAAATCTACAACTTCACCTTCATCTATCTTTCTCTTAATATCTAAAATATCTTGAATTCCATCATCATAAACTCTATGATCTGCATATCGTTTTGGATCAACATTTAAAAGAGGCAATACAGCTCCTGGGAGTTTGAATATATCTGTTTTATACTCTGTTTCAACCATTTTTCCTAAAAGTGCATTTTTAGAATTTTGCAAAAGTGTCTCACCATCATTTTTTACTTTTCGCATCTTAGCAAAACCTAAAGAGCCATAAAACATCAGATGCAAAATTGTAAGAACATACATCAAAAGTGCAGGAAAAAGAACCCACACTGCAATAGGAAGCTCTATAGTTTTACCAAAAAATGAAAAAGAATAAACATCTCCAACAAAACTATAAACAACTACACCCATAACAACTAAAAGCATCAAACCAAAAGAGATAAACTTTTTTAAACCCATATCAACCAATCCTTTTTAAGAGGTTTTTTCAACAATTTCTCTACATACTATACAAAATTTTGCCTGCGGTTTTACTTTTAACCTCTCTTTTCCAATAGGCTCTTCACACATTTCACATATACCATATGTCTCATTCTCCATCTTAAATAGAGCATAATCTATCTCTTTTAACTCTTTTAACTGCTTATTTGTTATGGCTTGTTCAATAGCTGCATCTGTACTAATTGTAGCTTGATCAGCTTCATCACTAACATCAGAGCTGCTTAATGCTTTCATCTCCTTTTCATTATCACTAATCACTTTTTGAATTCTAGCTTTTCTATCTTCTAACTCTACTTTTAACAAAGTATAATCTTTTTTTCCCATCTCTTCTCCTTTTTCCTTATTTATGATAAGGGTGGTTATTTAAAATACTAAGCGCTCTAAAGATTTGCTCAAATAGAACTACCTTTGCAATTTTATGACTAAAAGTCAATTTACTTAAACTTACAATTTTGTTGCATTTTTTCAAAAACTGATCCTCAAAACCATAAGCACCAGCAATAAAAAAATTCAGAGTCGCAATATTAGCAAAACTTTTACTAAATTCAAAGCTGTCTAGCTCTTTACCCTTTGGGTCTAGTGCGATATTGTACCCATTCATAAATGGAGCAAATACCTCAGAGTAAGACTCTCTTGCTATTGTAGCATCTCTATTTTGTGCTGATGTAATTTTTTTATTAAAAATGGAAATTTCTTCAATAAGTGCATACTTTTGTATCATTTTCTTACTATTTTCTATTAATTTTGTAAATTCATCATTAGATTTTTTCTCAATTGTATAAACATTAATCTTCATAAATATCTGACCCCAAAACTAAAAAATCAATATGTTTAATTTTATCACTACTCTTCACTCCACCAATAGCAGCAACTTTATGTTTTGAATTTTTTGCAATTGTAGATATAGACTCTCCTAAAAGTGTCTGAACATCTTTTGTACTTGTATCTCTATAAGCTCCAAGACCTATATAATCTATATCAAGAGAATTTGCCTCTTTTACTTCATCTTCATTATGAGTAGAGAGTCCCAAAATTTTATCTCCGATAATCTCTCGAATCTTTTTTACAGCTATCTTTTTATCTTGTGCGAATCTAAAAAAATCCTCCTGCCCAAGATGTAAACCATCACAATAAACAACCAAATCTATATCATCATTCACTAAAAGTACCCCTTTCCAAAGCCCTTTTAGTCTCTTAATATGCTCAATTTTTTTAGTTTGTAAATTTACTTTATCTCTATATTGTATATAGATAGCCTCTTTTTTATTAGCTCTTTTGACAAACTCTTCGATAGTTAAACCTTTTTTTTGATTTAATTCAAAATCAAAAAGAGCATAAATTTTACTCATTTATCCTGTTTCAACTTCCAAAGAGTCATCTTCTACAAAATCATCTCTTCTTCTTCGAGTTTGTAAAATCTTTCTATTTCTTCCATTTGAATTATGGATATTTGTATCAAAAAAGTATAACAAATCTGCCAAAGTTTTTTTCATATTTTTTCTCTTAACAACCATATCTAAAAATCCATGCTCTAACAAAAACTCTGCTCTTTGAAAACCTTCAGGAAGTTTAGTACCAATAGTCTGCTCAATCACCCTCTGCCCAGCAAAGCCTATCAAAGCTCCTGGTTCTGCTATGATTAAATCTCCTAACATTGCAAAAGATGCACTAACTCCCCCCATAGTTGGATCTGTTAAAATTGAGATAAATGGCAAGCCATTTTGTGAAACTCTCTTAAGTGCAGCTGATGTTTTGGACATCTGTAAAAGTGAAAAAGTACTCTCTTGCATCCTAGCCCCACCACTCGCACTAACGATTATGAGGGCATGTTTTTTCTCTATTGCTCTATGAGCTGAGCGAACAATTTTCTCACCCTCAACAGAGCCTAAACTTCCTCCCATAAACTTAAAATCAAAAACAACTAACTGAGTTGGTATACCCTCAATTGTACACTCTCCGCAAACAACTGAAGATTTTTTACCTGTTTTTTTCTCACCCTCTTCTACTCTTTTTTTATACGATTTTTTATCTACAAATTTCAAAGGATCTATAGGAGCCAAAGTGCTATCAAACTCAACAAACGACCCTTTATCTATAAGAGATTCAATTCTAACTTCTTGCCCTATTCTCATATGGTGTTGACACTTTGGACAAACATGAAAAAGATTTTCAACCTCTTTATAATACATCAATGAGTTACACTGAGGACATTTAATCCAATGACTTGGAGCATCTTCGATAGTAGAGCTTGTCTTTCTAAAGTTTTTAAACATATCACCAAAGTTCATAATAACACCTTACAAAAGTAATTTTTTTAATTTTTCAAAATGATTTAATTCTTGGCATATTATCGTTAAATCCTTTTCTTTATGCTGATAAAGCCCCTCACACATAAACATCCCTGCCCTTATATCATAACTTCTAAGATCTCCCTCATATAGAAAAAACAAAACCTGATTTGTATAAGCCAAAGAGAGAGCTGTAGCTCCAGGAATTCGATACTTATAACCGCTATTTTTTAACTTTTGAGCATACTTTTTTGAACTATAAGCCCTCTCAAAAATACCAACACTTGTATAAGGGTTTGGATGAATATCAATAAAACTTATTTGATCTAATTTTGTAGATTGAAATCTCTGTTTTGTCTTTAAAAAAAGTGTATCATTTGCCAAATTTGCAACTATCCCAACCTTCACATCACCATCTAACTCTAAAGCCACAGATGAACCAAAATATGGAAAGTTAGATTTAAAATTGTTACTACCATCAAGTGGATCAAGAGTAATTTTATAAGCACCCTCTCCAACTTCTCCACACTCTTCAGAATCAATTTTTCCAAAATTTTGCAGATGCTTTATAAAAATTTTTTCAGCAACTACATCTAATCCTATGCTAACATCTCCACCAGCACCAACTTTGCCCATTATATAATGGCTAGCACTATTTTTCAGTATCTCTTTTTTTAACTCAATATTTGCCTCTATTACAGCAGATATGAATGTATCAAAATTTTTTATAAAACTTATCCTTTTTAAAGAGTTGCTTTTACCTGTTTGTGAGTTTTTTTCCTATGAACTGAGGTTTTAGAAAACTTTATAAGCTCTTCTGTATTTTTTATATTTTGAGGTATATTTTTAAAACACTCATCAAGAACTTTTGCAGCACTTAAAGCATCTGAAAAGGCTCTATGATGATCTCCGCAATCAATCTCTAAATGCTCCCTTAAATACCCCAGCCCATGTCTATCAGCTTTGATGGTTTTTCTTGATAAATCAACTGTACAAAGTTTTCTATTTAAAAGCTCATCCACGCCAACAGTCATCAATGATTGAGAGATAAAACTATAATCAAACTTTACATTATGTGCAACAAAAACACAGTCTCCCAAAAATAGTTTAAAATCAAAAAGAACTTTTTTTAAAGATGGTGCATCTTTTAAATCACCCTGCTCTATGTTTGTAAGTCTTACTATAGACTCAGGTATAAAATCAGCATAAACATAAGATTCAAACTTATCTATGATTTCGCCGTTTTTATATTTTATAGCACCAATTTCGATAATTTGATTTTTAACAGGGGAGCTTCCATTTGTCTCTATGTCTACAACACAATAAATCTCATCTTTAAAGCTATTTTTCTGAGTTTTTAGATAAACTCCATCTTCATCTTCCTCGATAGGAAGTCCATAAAAGCTTAAAAGTTCAAGATCAATATCTACCTCAAAATTCTTTTTAGCTCGTTTTACATAAGTATCAAACTCATCTTTTGCCAAAACACCTTTTTCAAGCTTACTAATTAAACTGTCGAATTTTTCCATAGACTCACTTCTTTAATAAAGTTATATACCTTAATTCTATCTTTTTTTCCTTTGGTTTTCTCCACACCAGAGCTTACATCAACCCCATAAAAGCCAAATTTGAGCATATTTGCTACATTTTGTTCATTTAATCCACCAGCCAAGATGATTTTTGAGCAATCAACTCCCTCAAACCAAGATTCATTAACTCTCTTTCCTTCACCTCCATAACTCTCAACAAATGCATCTACCAATCTATAACTGCCATCAAATTTTAAGATATCCTCTTTGGATTTTGCACGAACTACTTTGATATATCTACAATTTAACTTCTCATAAAACTCATCACTCGCAAAAAAATGTATCTGAGCAAGAGTTAAATTACACTCATGCATAATAGAGTTTACTCTATTAGCATCTACATTTACAAAAAGTCCTACCATCTCAACAAAAGGTGGAAGTTTTTCTATAATCTTTTTAGCATCCAAGGGTGAGATAAAACGAGGAGATTTTTCATAAAATACAAACCCAAGTGCAGATGCACCAGCTTCAACTGCAAACATTGCATCTTCTAAATTTGTTATGCCACAGATTTTAACTCTAGTCAAATCTGAAGACTCTTTATAGCCTTAGCTCTATCATCACTACCATAGATATAACTACCAGCCACAACGATATCAACACCTGCATCTTTTAACTGATGTATATTTTTATCATTAACTCCACCATCAACTTCAATAAGACAATTTTCATTTCTTTTCATAATTATCTCTTTTAGCCTCTTAGCTCTCTCTAATACATTTGGTATAAATTTTTGTCCCCCAAAACCTGGATTTACACTCATTAGCAAAACCATATCCAAATCCTCTATCAAAAACTCTATAGCCTCTGGAGGAGTGTGTGGATTTAGAGTAATCGCAGGGGAGATGCCCAAAGCTCTTATTTTTTGAATTAAACGGTGAGGATGCTTCTCTTCTTCAATATGAAAAGAGATATATTTTGGCTCTAATGGAGCAAACAAATCTACAAAAAAAGAGTTATTTTGAACCATTAGATGAATATCTAAAGGCTTTGTACTAACTTTTGCTACCGACTTGACAACCACAGGTCCAATTGTAAGATTTGGAACATAATGACCATCCATGACATCAACATGAACTAAATCACATCCTCCATCACAAATTGATTTAACTTCTTCATTTAAAATACCAAAATCTGCTGATAAAATACTTGGTGCTACTTGCATCTAATGCCTTTTGTTTTTCTGTGAAACTCGGGTTATTATATTACATCGCCCCTAAATTCATCGAAAAGATAGGTAAAAGCATCGCAACAACGATAAAACCTATCATCGCACCAACAAACAAAATCAAGATAGGCTCCATAAGTGCCAAAAAGAGATCAATTTTATTTTTATTCTCTTCAAAATAAAGTTCAGCCAAATTTTCCATAACCAATGAAACTTCGCTAGTCTCTTCTCCTAAAGCCACAGCTTGAGCAAATGATTTATCTATATTTGTGCCATGTTTTGAGAGTGCAGAGGAGAACTTTTTACCCTCAACCAAATCTTTAACCGCACTTTGAAATTGAGCTTTTATCGAAACATTGTCTAAAATTCCGCTAGCTAGTTTTACAGCATGAACAAAAGTAACACCTGATTTTGTTAAAACAGAGGTGATATAAGAAAATCTTGCCAACTCAAAAGTTTGAATAATCTTTCCAAAAATAGGAAGTTTGAGTAAAAATTTATGATAAGAGAGTTTAAATGACTCACTAGTTCTAACAAGATAGCCAAAAATAAAAGAAAAAACCATAATAGAGATAGCAATTATAAGCCAATATGCACCCAAAAAATCACTCATGGAGATAACAGCTTTTGTAACTGCTGGCAACTCTTGTTTTAATTGAGTAAACATTCCAGTAATCTTTGGCACAACAGTTGTAAGCATAAATGCAACCATAAAAACAGAAATAACAACAATAAATGCAGGATATATCAAAGCCTGCTTCACTTTTCCTGCGACTTTATCACCCTCTTCTACAAATCTTGCCATCTCAAAAAGAACTTCACTAAGACTTCCACTCTCTTCTGCAACTTTTATAGATTGTTTATAAAAAGGTGGCAAATCGATAATCTCTTGGCTCTCTAATGCAACATAATAGCTCTTTCCCTCATCCATGCTAGTCTCTAAGGAGGTTAAAAAATCAACCAAAACAGGATCTTTTTCATACTGAAGTTTTGCTAAACGGATAACATTTACAATCGGGATGCCAGATTTCAGATAAATGGCTATGTTTCTTGAGAGTGAAGCTAGATGTTTTGCAGAGAGTGTATGTTTTCTTCTAAAATTAAATTTTTTTAGTAACGAATCACCCGCTAAAGTTATACTCTCATAAATTATACCTTTTGATTTTAACCTGCTTTTTGCATCTGTTAAATCTAAAGCTTCAATTCTAGCTTTTACTTTTTTGCCATTATCGTCATAACCAACATATTTAAATATCAATCTTTCAACCCCACTCTGATAATCTCTTCTAAAGAGCTTTCACCCTCAATATAAAGATCTAAAAGCTGATCACGAATAAGTCTCATACCTTTTTTTCGCATAGCCTCTCTTATCTCAAAATCAGTCATCTTATCTTTTAACATAATTTTCAGTTCATCATCCATGATTAAAAGCTCTCCAACTGCACGACGACCTGAAAAACCAGTAAAGTTACACTCTTTACAACCTCTTGGCTCATAAACAGCTGCATCTTCACTCACACCATATTCAACTACTATATCTTGTGGTACATTAGCTCTTACTTTACAAGAGTTACAGAGTTTTCTAGCAAGTCTTTGAGCCAAAACTCCAAGAAGTGAAGAGCTAATTAAAAAATCATCAACCCCCATATCAACAAGTCTTGTAATTGCAGCCGCTGTATTGTTTGTGTGTAAAGTTGAAAGCATAAGATGCCCTGTAAGAGCTGCTTGAATTGCAATCTCTGCGGTCTCTTTATCTCTAATTTCACCAACCATCACAATATCAGGATCTTGTCTTAAAATCGATCTAAGTCCAGCTGAAAATGTAAGACCAGTTTTAGCATTTACTTGTATCTGATTGATATTTTCTGCTTTGTACTCAACTGGGTCTTCTATGGTTATGATATTTTTATCAGGGGTTGCAACAAGTTGTAAAAAGGTGTGAAGAGTAGTTGATTTACCACTTCCCGTGGGTCCTGTTACTAAAATCATACCATGAGAGTGCTCAAGAAGTTTCTCAAAATCTTCTGTCAAACTTTTTGAAAATCCAAGCATCTGAAGTGTTGGAATGTCCGAAGATTCACTAAGAATTCTCATAACAACTCTCTCTCCGTGATAAGTTGGAAGTACAGAAACCCTTATATCTAAACCTTTTCCTGCAATTTTTACCTGAGTTCTTCCATCTTGTGGAACTCTTTTTTCAGAAATATCAAGATTTGATATAACTTTGATACGACTAACAACTAAAGAGATGATATTTTTATCTAAATCCACATGTCGTACCAATACACCATCAACACGAAAACGGACAACTCCACGACTCTCATGAGTCTCTATATGAATATCCGAAGCACCTTTTTTAACAGCTTGATAAAAGAGTGAATTTACAAACTTAATGATAGGAGCAGACTCTTCACTTGTTAAAATATCTGAACTATTTTTCAAAAAATCAGTAAGAGAAATCTCCTCATCAAGAAGCTCAACTTCACTCTCTTCATTTATAGCACCTGAGAGCTCTTTATCTGTTTTAATCTCTAAAAACCTATGATAAAGCCTCTCATAAGAGTCATTGTCAACAAAAGCCATAGGAAAAGATACTTGAAGTTTTGAGAGCATGTTAAAGCCATCACTTAACTTTTCTTTTGTTAAAATTGTATATATTTTATCATCTATTTTTGTAAATAGTAGTGAATTTTTAACACACAAGTCATGGTCAATATTTTCAATTATCTCAGGATAAAGATCTAAATCAAAAAACTCTGCTATATTGTTTAACTGCATATTTTACACCTTTTAAAAATCAAAAGTTTCAACTTTTTCAGCTCTAATCTCACGACCTTGGCTATCTACAAAAATCTTAGTTCTAACTCCAAACTCATCAATTCTAAAAAAATACTCTCCATCAGAGGTTGAGATTTCAGGAGTACTTATCTTGGCTCTTTTTTTATACTTCTCTTCAAGCTCCAAAGCTAGCTTGTTCTCCAAAAGATCCATCTCTCCTAATATCTCTCTGATATTTGCCAAATCCTCACTCTTTTTAACGATATAAGGAGTTATCATAATAATCAAATTTGACTTCTCTCTATCTTTTACAGTATGACGAAACGGTATACCTAAAATTGGAATATCACCCAAAAAAGGGATACTACTTCTATTTTTAGTCTCTTTATTTTTAACTAACCCACTGATAATTACAGTCTCACCATTTGTAACAATTGAAACTGTTTCAACTTCACTTTTAGTAGTTGTAGGAAGTCCTACTGTTCCCCCAACTACATCTTCAAGACTCACTTTTACTTCCAAGGAAACTTTATCATCAGCAGAAATTCTAGGCTTAACTTTTAGAGTTAAACCAATATCTTCTCTTGTATAAGAGTTTTGTGTCATACCTGTTGTACTTGTTGGTGTTGCACTCTGACTTAAAACTGACTGTGTTCTTCCAGAGTACAAAGATGACTCTTTATTGTTTACACATAAAATTGAAGGCTCAGATATGATAGATGCTACATCATTGTTTTTAAAAAAATTCATAGTAACACCAAGGGCTAAAGCTCGATTTAAATTTGTAATTAAGTTTGTATTTCCAGTTGTAAGTTGGCTTAGCATTGTGCTAAAAGCAGTAACAGGCCCTAAATCCCCACCAAGAGAGCCACTAAAGCCATAGATACCTGAACTTCTTATCATTCCTCCGCCAATTCCATACTTTACACCTAAAGTAGAAGCTTTTTCATCAGAAAATTCAAAAATTCTAGCTTTTACATAAACTTGTTGCCTCTCAACATCTAAAGAATTGACAACACTTCTTATCTCTTTTATCTCTCTCTCAGTCGCATAAACTACAACCGCATTAAGCTCTGCATCTACTGTTACAGTCGGTTTATCTTTACCTACAATGCTAGGAATAATCTCTGTTTTTGTTTGAGCAGGTGCTTTTATATCTTTTGGCTGATTTGGTGCAGTTTTTGCTGTATTTGTTACAATTTCTCTCTCTTCGTGCCTTATACTTTGGGCAAAACTTTTATCAGATAGAAGTTTCTCTAAAGTTTTTACTATCTCAACCGCATCTGCATTTTTGACATAGATAATTTCCATCCTTTTATCAACTGTCTCATTCTCTTTATCTAAAGCTCTTATATTTGGAATAAGTGTTCTTATATTTGCTCTTTTTCCAACAACTATGACGGCATTTGTAGCTTCATCTGAAAAGATATCCATCTTTTGAGTCTCGATTTTTTTATTAAAAATTATATTTGCTAACTTTTGAATTTTTGGAGCCACTGTTTTTGCATCTGCATTTTTTAAAATAACAAATTCAACTTGTGCTTTCTCTCTACGGTCTAACTTATAAATAAGGTTTTGAATACTTTTGATATTGTCAGGAAAATCCGTAACTACTACAGCATTGTTTTCATATGAGAGAGTTATCTTTCCATATTTACTTAAAAGAAAATTAATCTGCCTTAAAATCGTTCTAACATTTAAATTTTGAACAGAGATGACAGTTGTTTGAACTTCACTTACATCAGATGAACCATAAGCAGGCGGTGCAGTTTTAGTTGCATCTGAGCTTCTTATCACTTTTAAAAAGCCATTTTTAGTATCTCTTATGGTAAAACCTTTTGAGTTTAAGACATTTACTAAAAGAGTGTAGATTTGATCTTTTTTTATAGGCTTAACAGAGACAAAATCAACTTTACCTTGGATATTTTCCCCGATTAAAATATTTTTACCAGTAATTCTTGCAACCATCTTTACAAAATCAACAATTTTTAAATCTTTAAAATTGATATTTATCTCATTTGGATCTGTTTTTGTCTTTGCATTAAGTGATAAAGTACTTATCATCACCGCTATAACTATAATCTTAAAAATTTTATTCATTACTCAAACCCCTAATTAACATTAAATTCAAAATCTAGGATATCTTCTCCTCTTAAAACACTTATAGATAAGCCTTCAAGATTATTTACATCCTCATAATACCTCATAACATCTGCAAGAGATTTTATCTCTTTTCCATCAATACTTTTTATAACATCTCCACTTTTTAACCCAATATTGTCAAAAAACGATTTTCTTTTGACATAATTTACTCTAAAGCCTTCTAATATCCCATCTTTTCTAAGCTCTTGAATTCTTATGTTTTTCCAAATTTTATTAGGGTCTTTGATATATGAGTCTATCTCTTCTCTTGTCAATATAATTGGCTCACCAGGTATATACTCCTCTTGAGTTGTCGCTTTTGAAGCTGAGGATTTTTTATCTTGTGATATAGAAGATGCTCTATCTGCTTTTTTATCACTATCTTCCAAAACTATATCATATTTTCTTCCATCTTTTTCTAAAACAGCTCTCTGGTCATAAATCTCTATCAATTCATAACCCATATATTTTTCATTTTTATATAAAAAAGTTGTCCCTAAATCATCTTCAATTATAATAAAGTTATTTGATTTAGATACATAAGTTCCTTTTAATTTAATACTATCTATACGATTGTTTGTCTCAATCTGCTCTACAGTTGCAACAGCATCTCTTTTAGCTCCTATAATATCTTTTGCTAAGTTGATATTATAATGATAAACAAAACTCTCTTGTTTTGGAACTTCTAATGCATCCTTATCTAAAAAAAACATAGCCACACTCCAAAGCAATTTAGCTAATGCAATAGGGAGAATTATATAAAAAGCGACTATATAAAAATAGTTATTTGATTTTTGTTTCATAGATATAACCCTCCTCGCTCTTTTTAAAATGCTGCCTTAACATCGAGGAATTTTCAAACTCCATACTAGGTTTTAATACAACTTGAAGACTCTTTTTTTGCAAATCAAAAACTCCATTTAACTCACCAAAATCACCAGTAGCATAAATCTTTGCCTCATTATAATTCCAAATAGCATAAGTTATCTCAACTTCATCTGCAGAAAATCTAAACATCTCTTTAAAAGAAGAAGCTGCTGATACTTCATAAGCTTTTATTTTATTGTAAAATAAAAAAGGAGTTACTATAAGCTCTTTGGCTTGAAGTGATTTAATTCCATCATAAGACACAACAAGACCTAAAGCTTTTAAAGATACAAAATTATCACTAAGACTCTCTTCATTTAGTCCAATTTGCTCACTTTTTAGAGTATTTTTAAGAGTGAAATATAGATTTTCTTTAGGCATAAAAACTATAGCTACAATGTAAAAAACAATCAAAAATATCAAAATCTTCTTCATTTTTTAATCTCCACTCTAAGTTTTGCATCTGTATCACTCTCTCTTATGATTTCAAGTTTTGTGATAACAAATGTCGCATTTTGTATCTTTTTTATAAGTTGATTTAAAGCTCTTATATCTAACTTTTCAAACTCTAAAACTCTTATATCTTGCTTTGTAAAATCTTTTGATGGAGCTTTAATTCTCTTTAGAGAAGATATCAATCTTGCGGTTGTCTTTTTATCTTTGTACTTATTTTTAAGAACGGCTAACTCTTTTGCCTCTTTTTCAAAAGCCAAAAGCTCTACTTTTTGAACTAAATACTCTTTTTTAGCACCCTCTTTTTTTATATAGACAAACAACAATAAAACCAAACTAAGAACTACAAATAAAATAAACCTTTTTTGTGTCATGAAGCTATCTTTATAGTTAAATGTTTTTCGTTAAAAATTGAACTTTTAATTTTAAATGTTTTTGAAAGTCTCTGTTTTATTTCGTTTTCTCTATTTTTATCATTCACTTTTATAACAACTATCATCTCTTTAGAAGAGGCTGAAATATGCTCAATATACTCTCCCTTTTTAAGATTTAGTTTACTAAAACCAAAAACTGCATCTCGTATGCTTTTTTGTGTTTTGTAAGTTTTAGTCAAGCTATCTTTTATGCTATTTAACTGCATCGAAGTTTGAGGTAGATCATTTTTTGTAATTATTTGAGTTCTTTTATCTTCAAGATTTGCAAGCGAAGAGCTGTAATTTACCCAGTCAATAACAAAAGAGGAGAACAAGATAAAAACAGCCGCAGCTACAAAATAAAACTCTTTTAAACTAATCACACTATCTTCAAATGAGCCTAGTGTAATTTTGTTTTTTGATAATTTTTTATTTTCAAGAAAAAAACTTATCTCTTTTTTTGATTCAGTACAAACTCTTGGTACTTGCATGATTAAAGAGTTGATATTTACAAGTGAATTTGTCTCATCAATCCCACAACAACCCTGAAGATCTAAAAACTCATTTTGTGCAAAATAGATACCAGAAACTTTTGCATCTTGTGTAAATTTTTCAGAAATTATCGAAGATATGCTATTTTTATCATAAGCTATAATAATAAACTCATCATCTACTTTGCTAACTTCATAAGAGAAATCACCCTCAGGTAAAGAGCCCTCATAAATCGACTGTGCTAATCTCTTTGCACCACTCAAACTTGAAACTGGAAGAGAAACTCTCTTAACCCAATAAAACTGTGGAGAGAGTATAACATCAAACTTACCGCTTTTTTGTATAGAAGTTTTGCTACTTAGATAAAGTATCTTGCTATCACTCTTGAAAATTTTTGTCAATATTACCTATCCTTGCATCTTTAATATCATAATCAAATGTCACATTTGTTTTAAAATTCTCTGTATTAAATATAATATTGCATTTTAGCAGATATTCTCTTTTTTTATCAAAAGATGCAATATTATATATCTCTTTTAGCTTTTTCAAATCAAACTCCTCAGTTTGATTAAACTCATTACAAAAATCTCTTTCATTTGCATCTAAGTATAAATTGTCTGTTATAAGATTTACAACACCTTGCATCTTAGCACAATCTAAAAACTGTTTAGATGCATTTGTATCACCAAAATAAAACGACTCTTCCCAAATCTCTTTTGTAATTTTATATACATTTGCATCATAGCTTATTTTATTGTAGTGGTCAAAAATCTTCTTCAAATGGTTAAAACTATAAATTTTTCCCTCACGAAAATCAAAATCCAAAGATGCAATCTCACTATAAGCACCCATCTCAATATCATCTTTATCTATAGTATCTCTTAAGATATTTAAAAGAGTCCTTTGCTCTTTTAACTCAAACTTATTAAAAAAATTGACTAACGGTCTCTCAAGATACTCTAACTTTGAGCCATTTTCATCCAATCTCATCTGCTCTAAAATATAGTTTATATTTAACTTCCCCATCAAAGGCTCTACAAAAAAACCAAACTCTACACCTGTTTTTGGCTCAATCATAGGGGGCAAAACAAGGTATGCAAATATATCTAATTCCTCTTTTGTATTAACCTTTTCACTACCCTCATCAAGCATCTTCACAAAATCTTTAAAAGCTACAGAAAATTGATTTCTCGCATCTAAATAGACAACTTGATCAAAACTTTTTTTAGAGATAGAGAGCGATATAAGCACTAATGCTGATATAAGAGCAATAAATCCAATAGTCATAAGTAATACAATAGCTTTTTTCATTATCTTTAAGTGACTTTCTCTTATAATAGTTTTAGCTTTAATTTTATACACTATATGCTTAAAGTACAATATATTTAAAAAAAGGAACCAGCATGAGAAGAGGTTTTTCACTTATTGAGATTATGATTGTTATCATTATTTTAGGACTTTTAGCAGGACTTGTCCTACCAAACTTATTAGGACAAAGCGAAGAAGCAAGAAAAAAGATAGTCTGTATTCAGATGCAAAGCATAAATGATGCATTTAAAAACTTCAAACTAAGCAACGGCTTACTTCCAACCACAGAAGAAGGCATGAAAGCATTAGTATCAAACCCTGATCCAGAAAAGTACAAAAGCTACCCAGATGGAGGCTATTTAGATGGAAATGTACCAGTTGACCCATGGAAAAATTCATACATCTACATAAACAATGATGGAGTCATAGAGATGATCTCTTTGGGAGCTGATGGAAAAGAAGGCGGAGAGAAAGAGAGTGCTGATATAAAGTTTTCAGCTTGTAAATCAAAATAGGTTAACTAGAAGAATCTTAATTTGCAAATGGTAGAAAATTGTTGCTGTTTGTGAATTAATCTCTGTTAAACTGCGTTTAAAAGAATATCGTTTCTATCCATCTTTCTTCCCTTGAAATCTCTATAATTATTAGTTTTACTATAAATTGACTGATATCGTAACATCTATTTAAACCATTAGCTTTTTGAAAAAGAAATTTAACAGGATTTTACTTAAAATTTTTTAACATAACAGTAAAAAAAATATTACTCATAAAGCCTCTACAGGACAAAAGTAAAAGTAAAACTACCAAAGCTCTAATTTTTGATACTATGGCAATTTTAGAAAATATTTTTAAAAGTAAAAAAACAGTCAATTCTAAGAGCGAATTGATTATAGTTATAATTCCAAAACCTAGTTCGAGGTGATTAGAGTGTACCTGCTCTTGAAGGTCTCGACAAATAAAGAGGACTAATGAATCAATATGCGATTGCCAAAGACCTGTTTAGTGATGATTTTGATTTAAGCGGATATTTTGACTCTTTGACATTTGAATATGCCAAAAAAAGTTTAATTGATGCCATCACAGCACACGACACACCTTTGATTTTTGTTTTAGGAAATCCTGGATGTGGTAAAAGTTTTTTATTAAATTACATTACAAAAAGAGTGAAAACCGTTAAGGTTGCAAAGTATTTCACTCATCCATATTTTGATGAAAAAGAGTTTTTAGAGATACTTTTAAGCATGGCTGGAAAAAATATAGAGCGAAATGAGCTTACAACCGAAGCTCTTATATCAAGTTTATCTAAAAATTTTAATAACTTAGAGTATACAGTTTTTATAGATGAAGCACAGCTTTTAACAGAAGAGCAGATAGAGCTTGTGAGAATTTTAAGTGATCAAAAGATTTTTCAGTTTGTACTAGCCATGCATAAAAAAGAAGGGCAGTATATCTTAGACAAAGATCACTTCAAATCAAGGACAAACAGAGTAATAGAAATACAATCTTTACAAGACCATGAAGTGGCTAGGTATATCGAAAATAGACTAATTTCAAACAATCTTTCAGAGTTTGCTGCGATGTTCAAAGCAAGACATATAAAACATATAAATAGATATGCAAATAGAAACTTTAGAACAACTAAAAAATTGGTAAGAACACTTTTTGAAATCATGAACATAGCCGAAAAAGATAAATTATCAAATAGCTACTTAAAAATAAATACAAAAACACTTACAATGGCTGCGATCGATACAGGACTTTTAGATGTTAAATAATAATTTTAATGAACTTGTAAAAAAGTATGAGAAATATCAAAATAGAAAAAGAGATAAGTTATTTCTTTTTCTACTAGTGGTTATTGCTCTTTGTCTGGCTGGTTTTTATCTTGCGACAAATAGCAGTTTTATTATGAACAGTTTCAAGACAACAACACCTGAAAAAAGTGAAGTTGCTATCAAAAATAGTGTAGAAAAAGTAGTAAGTGACAATGAGACAAAAGAGCTAGAAGTCAAAAAAGAAGATATTGAATCAAAGGTAGTTCCAAGAGTAGAAGTTGAAACACCAAAATCACAAGAACTTCCAGATGAAATTTACAAAAGAGCTTCAAAAGATATAGATAAAGATGAGACATTTAAACTAGAGGTAAAAGAGAGAAAAAGCCTATATAAGCTTTTGGTATCAGATAAAGAGCATCAATCTTATAATTCTGCTTTAAATGTTGCGAAGTTCTATTATGATGAAAAAGATTATCAAAAGTCTATTGTTTGGGCTGTTAAAGCTAGTAAAAAAGATGCAAAACAGAGTCTTCCTTGGATACTTTATGCAAAATCAAAAGTAATTTTAGGGCAACCAACAGTTGCTAAAAAAGCACTTTCGCTCTATCTAAAACATAACGACTCAAAAGAAGCGCGAAGATTGTTAGATACTTTGAAATAAATATAAGGAAAAATAAATGAAGATAAAAAATATAATTTTAGTAATTGCAATAACAACAAGTCTTTTACAAGCAGATGATGAAAAGATAAAACAAGAGGGTATAAAATATATCAATATGTTAGGAAGTGAGTTAAAAAGTAATCTTGTAAAAAAGATGAAAGAAGATCCAAGTGGGGAGGCAGCTTTGGGATTTTGTATAGGTGCAGCAAAGGATATAACAGTTGAGGTAAATAAAAAATTACCTCAACATGCAAGTGTAAGACGAGCAGCTTTAAAGTATAGAAATGAGTCCAATAAAGCAGATGGAGTAGATAGAGGAATCATGGATGTCTACCTAAAAAAGATTGAAAAAAAGATTTTCGCTCCAGATGATATAGTTGTTTTTAAATTTGCTGATACATACAGAGTTTATAAACCACTTTTAACAAAAGGTGCTTGTCTAAAATGTCACGGTACTAATGTAGATAAAAAGCTAAAATCTATAATCACAAAAGCATACCCAAATGATAAAGCGATGGGTTTTGTTGAAGGTGATTTTAGAGGGGTAATAGTAGCAGAAATTAAAAAATAAGCGACTTATTTAAATCGCTTATTATGAAAGAGAAGTTTGATCTCTTCTTTCATTTTTTTGTGAAGAGAAGAATTTTTTCATAGCTTTAAACCAGAGTTTTACAAAACCAGTATTTTTAGTTATCTCATCTATAAATTGATCGTATGTTTGACCTCTCTCTTCTAAAAATCCAAGTAGATACTTCTCACTTCCATCCATACCTCTCTCTTTTTCGATTTCAACTAGTTTTGCATAAATTTTTTCGATTTGTTTAACGGCATTTTTAGGTGCAGCTCTTCTGTAAGCAAAGTAACCAACGGTTTCATTTGTAGATTTATCAACTTTAACATCAAAATCAGTTAATACCCAATAGTACCTACCGCTTTTTGCAAGGTTTTTAACAAGTGCATATATATTTTTTCGATTTCCTAAGCGATCCCACATAAGTTTAAAGATGATTTTTGGCATATCTGGGTGTCTTACAATACTATGAGGTCTTCCGACAAGCTCACTCTCTTTATATCCACTAATCTCTACAAAATACTCATTTCCATACTCAATAACACCTTTTGGACAAGTTTTACTCATAATATACTTTTTTGGATCAAGCCAAATTTCTTTGTCAATAGGCTCTGGTCTTATAAACTCTTCATTTTCTATTTTTAAATTTAATCCTGACTCTGATTCAAATGGATTTGAAAACTGTTGTTGCGGGTACTTCTTGCTTGCTAGCATAAAACAATCCTTTTATATTTTAACTATGTATATTTTATTATAAATGGGATATATTGTCAAGAAAAAGTGACAAAATAGAGTTAAAAATTAAATTTCGTTACTATTTTGCTTAATCCTCTGTGATAAAAACTCTTCTATATTGTATTTAGCTCGATATTCTGGAGTCATTAAGTGTATCATTATATCGCCCATATCTATAATCGTCCATTCGTCACTAGGTTCTATATTGAAATAGCTTTTGCTATCTGGTTTTAACTCATTTTTAACATAGTCTAAAAGTGCTAAACCATGTTTTGGTCCAAGTGTTGTAGCTATTATAACATCTTCAACTACATAATCTTTATCTCTCATATCAAATAACTGTATATTTTCAGCTTTTTTTTCATCTAATATGTTTACAATTTTCTCAATTTTGTCGTTCATTTTTCCTCTTTTTTCGTAATATTTTATTATCTCATCAGATATCAGTTTTGGTAGATACTCTTTTTTGATTTTCTCTCTTAACTTTGTTGAGCTGATATTAACATGAATGTCCAATTTTTGCAAGTTTTTAGGAGTTTTTATATCATCTCTTGTAGCAATTACAAAATGTACTAATTTTTTTAACTCATTATAGTTTCTCCATTTTGGAAGAGTATGTACATTGTCTGCTCCAATAATCAAGTATATTTTATCTAATTTATAGTTTTCTAAAAGATATTTGATTGTCTCAATAGTTGAAACAGGACGATTTTGTCTCATCTCATAGTCAATTATCTCTGTTTTGGGATAGTTTTTTAGTAATTTTTCTACCCATTTGTATCTTTTTGAAGAGGGTGCAAAAAAACTCTCTTTAAAAGGGTTTAAAAATGTCGGAACTATAAAAAGCACCTCTATATCGAGGTTTTGAAGAGTTTTTTTTATAATTTCTTCGTGTCCTAGATGGGGAGGATCAAAACTGCCTCCAAAAACAGCTACATTCATTTGAACATTTAAACCTTTTTTAACTTAAGTTGATATAATATAAAAAGATTATACACTAAACATAATAAAAGGAGACGAAGTGGCGATTAAAGTGGCGATTACTGGTTTTGGCAGAATTGGAAGATGTGTTGCTAGGATTTTAGAAGATAGAGATGATATAGAGTTGGTGGTTGTAAATGATACAACGAATAGAGATATGACAAAATATCTACTAAAATATGATAGTGTTCACGGTACATTTAAAGGTGATGTTGAATTGCTTGAAGATGATTATATCCAGATAGGAAAATCAAAAGTAAAGTTTCTAAACGATAGAGATCCTAAAAATCTTGACTTTGCCAAGTATGGAGCAGAAGTTCTTTTAGAGTGTACAGGAGCATTTTATACACAAGAAAAATCACAAAGTTACATTGACAAAGGTATTAAAAAAGTTCTATTTTCTGCTCCCGCAAAAGATGAAGCAACTGCCACTTTTGTTATAGGTGTAAATGAAGAAGAATATAAAGGAGAAAAAATCGTATCAAATGCAAGCTGTACTACAAACTGTTTAGCACCAATTGTAAAAGTTATTGATGATGCTTTTGGAATTGATAAAGGGCTTGTTACAACTTGTCACTCTTACACAAATGATCAAAATATATTAGATGTTAAACACTCTAAAGATCCAAGACGAGCAAGAGCTGCTGCTATAAATATGATACCAACTTCAACAGGAGCTGCAAAAGCAATCGCACTTGTTATGCCTCATCTTAAAGGAAAACTAAACGGTCAAGCCATAAGAGTCCCAACTCCAAATGTATCTATGATTGATCTTAATGTTCTTGTAAAAAAAGATACAAGCAAAGAGGAAGTAAATGCTGTTTTTAAACAGATGCAAAATGGAAAATTAAAAGGAATTATAGAAGTTGATGAAGATAAAAGAGTCTCTTCTGATTTTATAGGCTCAAAAATAAGTGCCATTGTCGCTGGGGATTTAACTCAAGTTGTTGATGGAAATTTTGTTAAAGTGATGGCTTGGTATGACAATGAGTGGGGTTACTCGTGTAGATTAATTGATATGGCAGTACATATTTGTAAAGGAGATAAATAGATGGAGTTGTTATCTATTAAAGATTTGGATATTGAGGATAAGAGAGTATTTATAAGATGCGATTTTAATGTTCCTAAAGATGAGTTTGGAAACATCAGTGATGACAGAAGAATTCGTTCAGCTCTTACAACCATAAGATACTGTATGGATAGAAATTGTAAAATCATCTTAGCAAGTCATTTTGGTCGTCCAACTCCAGGTGAATGGAATGATGAAAAAGACTCTTTGAAACCTGTTCAAAAAAGACTCTCTTTACTTTTAAAAATGGATGTTATCATGGCTTGCAATGTTGTTGGTGATGATACGATAAAAAAAGCAAAATCTCTTGAAGGTGGAGAGGTTATGCTTCTTGAAAATCTTAGATATAACCCTGGTGAAGTAGCAAATGATAGTGAGTTTGCATCTAGGCTGGCTTCGATGGCAGATATCTATATAAACGATGCTTTTGGTGCGAGCCATAGAAGACATGGCTCTATTTTTGCTCTTCCTGAACATTTTGACAAAGAGCATAAAGCTGCTGGATTTTTGATGCAAAAAGAGGTGAATTTTTTTCATAGATCTGTTTTAAATCCTTCTCGCCCTTTTATCGCAGTTATAGGTGGAAGTAAAGTCTCTGGTAAGCTTCAAGCACTTGTAAATCTTGTTGAAAAAGTAGATAAGATTATCATCGGTGGTGGTATGGCATTTACATTTTTAAAGGCACAAGGGTATGAGATTGGTAAATCTCTTGTTGAAGATCATTTGATAGAAGATGCAAAGAAGATTATCTATAGAGCTCAGGCACTTGGAGTGAAGTTTTATCTACCTGTTGATTTGGTTGTTTCTCCTGAAATTTCCGAAGACTCTCCTGTAAAATTTTTACCAATTCAAGAGATTCCAAAAGATTGGATGGGGCTTGATATAGGACCTGCTACAAGTAGACTATTTCGTGAAGCACTAAATGATGCACAAACTATCCTTTGGAATGGTCCGATGGGAGTGTATGAGCTTGATAAATTTTCAAAAGGAAGTGTTAAAATGAGTCACTATATAGCAGAAACTCATGCTACAACTATCGTAGGTGGCGGTGATACAGCAGATGTGTGTCAAAGAGCAGGCGATGTTGAGGAGATGACTTTTATATCTACTGGTGGTGGAGCTAGTTTGGAGCTTTTAGAGGGTAAATTGTTGCCTGGAATTGAAGCCGTGTTGAAGAATCCATCATGATAATTGCAGCAAATTTTAAAACTAACCACACAAGAAAAAGTACAAAAGAGTATATTGAAAAATTAAATAGCTATGTTAATGATCTAGGTAGTAAAGATAGTGTTTTAGTTTTTCCTCCAAGTACAGCACTAGATAGTTTTGATTTAAACGATAAAATCTCTGTTGGTATACAAAATGCCTATGCGACAGAAAAAGGTTCATTTACAGGAGAGATTGGATATGAGCAAATCGAAGAGTTTGGTATAGATACAATTTTGATAGGACACAGCGAAAGACGACATGTTTTAGGTGAAAGCCAAGATGAAATTGTAAAAAAATATGAGTTTTACAAAGCAAAAGGCTTTAAAATCATCTACTGCATAGGAGAGCCAAAAAAAGTGAGAGAAGAAGGCATAGAGTCTGTAATAGCTTATAATTTTGCTCAATTAGAAGGTATTGACATATCTTATAAAAATCTTATCGTTGCTTATGAGCCTGTTTGGGCGATTGGTACGGGACTCACCGCAAGCACTAAGCAGATAGAGGAGACTTTGGGACTTTTAAAAGAGAAGATTAAAGCACCTATACTTTATGGTGGAAGTGTCAAGGTTGCTAATACCAAGGAGATACTTGGTATTAAAAATTGTGAAGGTATTTTGGTCGGAACTGCTAGTTGGGATGTGAATGCATTTTGTGAGATGATTGGGATAGCTAAAAATATTTAGCTATCTTCCAAAGGCACATAAATCTCAGTCAAAAGTTTATCTTCACTCACTTCCATAGGCGTGTTTAAGTATCTTTCAAATGGTGGAGAATCTTTAAACTTATAGCCGTTTTCTCCTATCCAGTTGTAGATGCCACTCCAACTATCCATCGCTTTTTCATAGCCTCCTTTGTATAAAACCATCACATATTTTCCACCCTCTATTTTTTTGGTATTAAGCCCTTGCTCTTTTAGAAAATCTATCTTTTTTTTATCCCAAGCGATAGCAGCATCATATCGGATATTTTTCTCATCTGTAACATTTGGATCATCATGACAAATGCCAAGTAGCTCTGCATCTTTTACATCGATGGTTATATCTTTATGCACTGGATTGTCTTTTAGTTTTTCGATTAAATCATTTAATTCTTTTGATAATTTTTTCCAAGCTATATCTGAGCTTTTTTCATACCCTCCACACTCCCTTTCGTAAACGACAAATGTCTCATCTCTTGTTACTATTTTTGGTGTTTGCATCATCTTATCCTTATAATTTTGAAGCAATCTTAGCTGCTGTTTTTTATACTCTGTTGGTGTCAGATGAAATATCTTTTTAAAAGCTTTATTAAAACCATTTGGTGTCTCAAACCCAGCTTCAAGAGCTATCTGTATGATAGAGCGATCATTGTTCATCATCTTTAAAGTTGCCCGCTCAATCCTAAGCCTCGTCGCATAAGATATCACCGACTCACCAACACTAACTTTAAATACCCTGCAAAAATGATAAGGAGAATAACCAGCAACTCTTGCCAAAGTCTCCACATCCAAAACATCATCTAAATGTGTCTCAATATGATAAAGAACTTTCTCAATATGCTCGTTCAAACTCTCTCCTTTTTTTGCTTGTGTTATTATAAATGATTTTTATGAGATTGTCTTGTCCGTGATTGCTGAATTTTTATGGTTTTAAGTCATCAACCAATTGTAAAACCCAAGAAACTTTTTTAGACTCTCTTTCTGATAAACCCAAATTTATATCTAAGTCCACAAGGTGTTGTTAATCTAGTTTGTCACTCTCTTTTGGCTCATTAGATGAAATATTTTTAAGTGCATCTAAAAAACTCTCCCTTGATGCTTCTTTTGCCTTTTTTTCTATGATATCAACTGTTTGTAAAGATGCAATTTTTTCTGACAAGGCACTTAAGATAAATTGGTTTTTAGATATCTTTTCATCATCGCAGATATCTTGTAAAGCTTTGTTTAGATAACTTGGCATCCTTAGGCTCATAGTTTGTTTCATGGTATCTCTCCTATATGTTGTAAAAACTCTTTTGGAGTCATTACTTTTATATTAAATTCGTATGCCTTTTTAAAATCTTTTCCATTTAAAGTTATGATAATTGAGTTTGATTTTACAGCAAGTTCAAGTAAAAAATCATCATCTATATCTTTTAATTTTGGTCTCCATAGATAGAAGATTTTATTTTTCTTTCCCACATAACATATATAGTTGATAATCGCATCAATATGTTTAAACTCCATATTTGACTTGAGTTTTAGTATCTCTTCATACTCATAAATCAATGGATTTGAGATATGAACAGTAAACTTATGACTATCAATCATCGACAATAGCTTATAACTTGCACCTCTGTTTGAAAGTAGTGCTGAGAGTAAGACATTTGTATCGATTACTATATTGTTCATAATGGTATTATATATGATACCAAGTTATAAGTAGCTGAAACAATGGAATCTACAGAACTATTATTATTCCAATATGCTCGTTCAAACTCTCTCCTTTTTTTGCTTGTGTTATTATAAATGATTTTTATGAGATTATCTTGTCCGTGATTGCTGAATTTTTATGGTTTTAAACTAAAAACATCTTCAAACTTTTCTAATTTTTTAACTTTATCCAACATCTCATAAAGAGATTGATTTAAATCTTGAGCTAATATCTTAGTAACAAGTGTCTTTGAAATTTGATAATTTCTAATCACTTGTTCTTTCCCACCAGACCAAAAGGGGTTAGCATTGATGATTTGAGAAGTTCCTGTTGATGTTACTCTATCGATTTCGTTTTGACTTATAGAGTTGATATTGATTAGATATTTTTTACGATAATCGACTTGCATCCCGATTCCCTCATCAATCCACACAGGCAATTTAAATTGTGTTGTTATGTATCCTAATCTATCTCCAATCTCTGCATGAAGTAATTCATGAGCTACTATATCGATATTTTGTCCTTTTGGTCCAAAGACTACATATTGATTCCATGGCACTCTAATTGCCGAGCCAAAATCATTTGTGCCATACTCTTTTGCCATTTTGCTACTGTTTGTAAAAATAATAATTGGACTTGATGAGAAAGCTCCAAATTTATCTATGATTCTCTGTTTTGCTTTATGTACTAAAGAGACAATATTTTCATATTCAGTTTTTTTCATTTGTGGATCTACATAAATATTTTTAGAAATCAGTATAAAATCAGAAAATTGTACACTCATTCGTTTAATAATACTTGAATGCAGTAGTAGACTACTAAAGATAGAGAAAATGAGCAATATGATTAGATACTTTTTAATGTTTTTCATTTAAGAACTTTTCTTTTATCATAATATTATCAAAAATTATTAAATTAAATGTTCAAAGTTGCAAGTTCACTATCTCTAGATTGATATATGGAGCCCATCCATTTTCATTGTCTATGATTTCGATTTCAACTTCAGCTACATATTTACCCTCATGTACAAATTTAACATGTTTTCTATTGTGCACCTCTTCTCCTAAAACATCATCTTCTGACAACTTATCATACTACAAAATTAGAAATATTGACTTTTGTACCAATTAGTACTATAATACATCTTATGAAAAAACCTATAGGCAGACCAAAATCTTTTGATAAAGACGAAGTG
>JAMOMC010000039.1 GCA_027068765.1 Campylobacterales bacterium | reverse complement strand
TGTACTTTTTGCTTCCTGTTTTTGCTTATTATCTTGCAAAAGATTATTTTTGGATATATTTTTATCTAGGTCTTTTACCAGCTCTTTTTATCTGGAATAAAAAAATCGATAAGAGGTTGGTGTTTACGCCACGAGTAAAGAGGTTTTTTCTATTTTTAGTATTTGCAGTTATTTTTGGAGACATGCTCTGTCTTCTTAGTCAAAAGTGCCAAATTTTTGGACTTTTACTTCCTATTGGTGTAGCCTTATTAGCTAGCTTTTTGTTTGAAAAGATGTTGTTTAATGGTTTTAAAAAGCAAGCTAAAAATAAATTAGAGTCTATGGAAGATTTACAAATTGTTGCCATTACAGCAAGTTACGGAAAAACTAGTATAAAAAACTTCATCTATCAAATCGTATCTCCTCACATCAAATCCTACATGACACCAAGAAGTGTAAACACTCTTGGAGGATTAGTAAAAGATATAAATGATGACTTACCAAATGATACAAAATTTTACATTGCAGAGGCTGGAGCTAGAGTAAAAGGTGATATAGACAATATCGCAAAACTATTAAATCATGATTTTGCTGTAGTTGGGAGTATTGGTCCTCAACATATTGAGTATTTTAAAACTTTAGAAAATATTAGAAATACAAAAATGGAGATTTTAAACTCAAAAAAACTAAAATACTCATTTATCCATAAAAGTGCAAATATAAACCCAAATGAGGAAATGTTAGTTTTTGGAGATAATATAAAAAATATCAAAGCAACACTAGATGGATTAGAGTTTGATTTAGATATTCAAAATCAAATACACCACTTTAAAACACCTCTTTTAGGAGAGTTTAATGCTATAAATCTTGCTGTCTCTATCCTTATAGCTAATAAACTTGGCATAAAAATAGAAGATATAAAAAAATCTATAGAAAATCTAAAACAAGTAGAACACCGTCTACAAAAGATGGAAGTAGCTGGAAAATTGATCATTGATGATAGTTTTAATGGAAACTTAGAAGGTATGATAAGCTCATATGAGTTATGCAAAACTTATAAAGGTAAAAAAGTCATCATAACACCAGGAGTAATTGAGAGTGATTGTGAGAGCAATATAAAATTAGCTAAAAAAATTGATGAGATATTTGACACAGTGATTATCACAGGAAAAGTAAATGCAACTGTTTTATATGAAAATATTAAAAAAGCAAAAAAGATACTTCTAACAGATAAAACAAAACTTGAAGAGACTTTAGCCGAAGAGACTCTGCCAGGAGATTTAGTGCTCTTTTCTAATGATGCACCGACATTTATCTAAAAGTTCTGTCGAATAGCATCATATAAAACTATACCAACTGCAACTGAGAGATTTAAACTTCTTCCATTTTTACCCATTGGAATGGTTATCATATTTTTCTCGTATTGTTTCATAAACTCTATTGGTATTCCTTTAGATTCACTTCCAAAAAAGAGAAAATCTCCTTTTTGGAATTTAGCTTGAAAATATGGTTTGTTAGTTTTTGTAGTTGAGAAAAAAAAGCGGTCACTCTTATCTTTAAAAACATCTAAAAATTCATCTAAACTTTCCCAAACTTTCAAATCCAACAACTTCCAATAATCCATACCAGCTCTTCTTACAGCTTTTTCATCTAAATCAAATGAGATAGGTTTGATGATATGAAGAGTGCTATCTGTATTTACACAAATTCGCCCTATACTTCCTGTGTTTTGAGGAATCTCTGGATTTACTAAAACTATATTAAACATTAGAAAATAATCGTTTTATTGTTGTGCACAAAAATTCTATCTTCAAATGCTAAATCTATTGCATTTGAGAGAACTACTTTTTCAACATTTCGCCCAGCTTTTTGCATATCTTTCCAGCTTAACTCATGATTTATACTTATGACATCTTGGGAGATTATAGGTCCCTCATCAAGATTGTTATTTACAAAGTGTGCGGTTGCTCCAATTATCTTAACACCTCTTTCATAAGCTTGTTTATAAGGGTTTGCACCAATAAATGCAGGCAAAAATGAGTGATGAATATTTATAATTTTTCCCTCATACTCTTTTACAAAATCGCTTGTTAAGATTCTCATATATTTTGCTAAAATTATAAAATCAGGATTAAACTCTTTTAATAGAGTTAAAACTTTTCTCTCATGCTCCTCTCTTTGTAAGTTTTCAGCACTAACACAAAAATATGGAATATCAAATTTTTGTGTTAACTCTTTTAGTGAGTTATGATTTGATATTACTGCTTGTATATTTGCATTTAACTCTTTGCTTTGATTTTTTAAGAGTATATCACCTAAACAGTGAGACTCTTTTGTAGCCATTAAGACTATATTTTTAGCCCGTCTTACTCCCATATAAACTCTTGCATCTTTTGGTAAAACAGCTTTTAATTCAGCTTTTATCTTATCTTTTTCTAAAGTTCCAACAACTCTTGCTCGAAAGAAAAATTTTTTACTATCTTCTTCAACAAATTCACTATTTTTCTCTATATTTAAACTATTTTTATAGATAACATTTGAGATTTTGTAAATTAGACCTTTCTCATCTGAACAATCAATTTTTAGTATATATTGACTCAAAGTTTTCCCTATTTTTTTTGGCTTCATTGTATCCTAATTCAAAAAAGAGCTCAAAATTCTTCAAATCAAACATCGAATATTTTCCCATCTCTTTAATCTCTATAAACAGGTCACACTCTTTTTTACCTATCTTTACATTTGTATCTAACATAATTAACATAGATCTCTTTATATGTGAGATAAATGAATATTTTATATTTTTGCTAACTGGATTTACATTTATTCCAACTATATCTAATCCTAACTCTTTTAAAGGGAGTGCTGGAAGGTTATCACAAAAACCACCATCTATATAGATTTTATTTTTATATTTTATAGGTGCAAATATTGGAATTAAAGCAGATGAACTCATCATCAATGTTACTAAATCTCCATCTGTTTTATACTCAATCTCACCACTCTCATAATTGGTAACACTACAATAAAAAGGTATTTTAAAATCTTTTATATCAATGGTTCCAAAAACATCTTGAAAATAACTTATAGCATCTTTTAAATGATATATTGACCCATTTTTAAAGTTATATTTTAGATGAGATTTAAAATTGATACTCTTTAGAGTAGTAAAAATCTCATCTACACTCATACCACTAGCATAAAGCCCACCAACAATAGCCCCTCCACTTGAACCACTAACAGCTTCTATTTTAAAATCTAACTCTTCAAGATATTTTATAACTCCAAGTTGAGATATGCATCTTGAGCCTCCACCTGAGAGTGCGAGAGCAATTTTCTTCATTTTAAAGTTTTTCTAAACGCTCATCTATTTGAGCTAAATAAAACTGTAAAAAGTTTGTTACAAGATTTAATTTAGCTTCAACTTTTCTATTTTCTTCCGATTTTAGACCTTCAAAAAGTACCTCAAATCGCTTTTTTGAGTCCAATAAAAACTCTCTCTCAAGGCTCTTAGTTTTTTCATCTACACTCTGTGGTTTTAAAGGTGCTGCTACAAGAGGGCTCTTATGAGTATCTTCTTGTACTTTTTCATCTAACTCCTCTAATGTAGAGAGTATAAGCTCTTTTAACTCCACGGTTTTACCAGCCATTTTTCAAAAGCTTCAAAATGCTCTTTTGTATGCATCTTTACAAAATAGGAGACTTTTTTTGTGTCTATATTTGTAATTCTTGCAATAGCTTTTTGCACTTCTTGATTTGTTTTATCATTTTTTAAAATCTCTTTATATATTTTAAGAGCATCTTCTATATGACCTTGGTTTTCATAAATTTTTGCCATTGTAACTGTACTCAAAATTTATCCTTTTGAAACATAATCAGCGATTATAGAGCCAATTTCTGTAGTTGAACAGACCTCTTTTGCTCCATATGAAGATATATCTTTTGTACGATACCCCTCATCAAGAAGCTTAGTAATCGCTCTATCTATCTTATCAGCTGCCTTCTCTTCACCAAATGCAAAACGAAGCATCAATGAAGCAGAGGAGATAGTTGCTATAGGGTTAGCTATGCCCTGCCCTGCAATATCAGGTGCAGAACCGTGAATAGGCTCATAAAGTCCTACACTTCCTCCAACACTAGCTGATGGTAAAAGACCAATTGAGCCACTTATCATACTAGCTTCATCACTTAAAATATCTCCAAAAATATTTCCAGTCAAGATAACATCAAACTGTTTTGGATCACGAACAAGTTGCATAGCAGCATTGTCAACATACATGTGAGTCAATGTAACTTCAGGATAACCTTTTGCAACCTCTATAACTACATCTCTCCAAAACTGACTCACTTCAAGAACATTTGCTTTATCAACTGAACAGACTTTTTTATCTCTTTTTAAAGCTGCTTCAAAAGCCATTTTTGCAATTCTTACAACTTCATCTTTTGTATATATCATGGTGTTAAATGCACTATCTTCATTTTTTTGGCGAGGCTTACCAAAGTAGATACCACCAGTTAATTCTCTCATAACGAGAAGATCAACACCCTCAATAACCTCTTTTTTTAAAGAGCTTGCATCTATCAACTCATCATAAACTTTTACAGGTCTAAAATTTGCATAAAGCTCTAACTGCTCTCTTAATCTTAAAAGTCCACTTTCAGGTCTTTTATCTCTTGGTAGATTATCCCACTTTTCACCACCAATTGCACCAAATAAAACCGCATCACTCTCTTTGCATCCTACAACCGTCTCATCAGGCAGTGGATCACCTGTAATATCATAAGCATCTCCACCCATTAGGTATTCGTTATACTCAAACTCATATTCACTACCAGCAGATACAGCATCTAGCACTTTTATAGCTTCATCTATGATTTCAGGACCTATTCCATCACCTTTTATAACTGCTATTTTATACTTTTTCATGTGATAACTCCTCTTTTGCGAAGTTAATTAACCCACCACTTTTTACAAGCTCTTGCATAAATGGAGGAATAGGAGTAAATTGATAATCTCTATTTTGTGTGAGATTTGTTATACTTCCTTCACTTTGGTTTATAGAGATTTTATCTAACTCTTTTATCTCATCACTTTGTTCTAATTCATAGATAGGAAGCCCCATATTAAAAGCATTTCTATAAAATATTCTAGCAAAACTTTTAGCTATAATTGCAGAAACTCCAGCCGCTTTTAAAGCAATAGGAGCATGTTCTCTACTGCTACCACAACCAAAATTTTCGCCTGCGACGATAACATCACCTTTTTTAAGATTATTTATAAAATTTGGATCAGCATCTTCCATAACATGTTTTGCTAATATTTTTGGATCAGAAGTGTTTAGATATCTAGCTGCAATTATCAAATCTGTATCGATATTGTCGCCAAATTTCCAAACATTCGCATTTGAACTTGACATTAAGTACCTTTTGTCTTTTAAATTTTTAGGTATTCTACCCAAAAAAGACAAAAATTAAGAAAACCTCTTTTCAATTTTCTCTATATCATTAATAATAGTTTTATCAAAACCAAACCAAAAGCCGTAAAAAACAACACTAAAAGTAAATAGAAAAAATAGTATTAAAAGCTCCATCATCTACCTCTTAAGTCCATTAACAGTCTGAAGCATCTCATCTGAGGTTGTGATAGCTTTTGAGTTTGCTTCATATGCTCTTTGTCCTGTTATAAGATCTGTCATCTCCTCAACAAGTTGAACATTACTCATCTCTACAAACTTCTGTTTTATCTGCCCTAAACCTTCTAAACCAGCTGTTCCAGCGATCGCCTCTCCTGAGGCTATAGTCGCTTGATAGTTATTATCACCAAGTGAGTGTAAACCTGCTGGATTTATAAAATTTACAAGCTCAATCTGCCCTATTTGATTTCCCTCTCTCTCACCTGCTTGTAAAACTGAAACTTGACCATCTGTACCTATTGCAACTGTTATTGAGTTTTCTGGTACTACAATTTCAGGTAGTAGTTTATATCCATCACTATTTACAATTGTTCCATTTCCATCAACTTTAAAAGCTCCACTTCTTGTATATGATGTACTTCCATCTGGAAGCTCTATTTGGAAAAAACCATTTCCAGTTATTGCCATATCTAAATCATTTCCAGTCTCTTTAAAGTTACCTTGAGTAAACTGTTTTGTAATAGCTGTAGGTCTTGAACCAAGCCCTACTTCAATTCCTGTGGGTGAGCCTAAAGTAGCTCCTGTTTGTGCTCCTGCATACTCTTGTACTTGATAAAAAAGATCAGCAAACTCTGCCCTTTGTTTTTTATAACCTATCGTGTTTACATTTGCAATATTGTTTGATGTAACATCTATCTGTGTCTGTTGTGCTAACATCCCTGTTGCTGCTGTATAAAGTGATCTAATCATACTTTCTCTCCTTATGCTCTAACTGCTGCTAATTTTGTAATAGCTTCTCTATTTAGCTCATCCATGTGACCTGTCATAACCTTTTGATACATCTCAACAAGACGACTTCCCTCTATCAAATTAACCATCTCTTTTACTGCATTTACATTGCTCATCTGTTTAAACCCTTGTTTTACAAAGTTACCCTCACCAAGTGGAGCTACATTTTGTTCCATGTCTGGTAGATTGTAGAGATTGTCACCCTCTTTATCTAACATTTTTGTATTGTCAACTCTTGTTATAAAAAGTTTTGCTACCTCATTTGAATCTGAGAACAATCTTCCACTTTTATCGAGTTTAAGTATGCCATTTCCATTTGTAGGAATTTTAATCTCTTTTACACTGAGTTGTTCAAAATTATCAGGTAGTAGTTTATAACCCTCTTTTGTACTTAAAGCCCCATCGCTATCTATAACAAATGAGCTTTGCTGAGTGAGTCTCACACCACTTGGAGTTTCAACAGCAAAAAATAGATCACCATCGTTTAGAGCAAAGTCCAGAGGATTTCCAGTTGATTTTACATTTGGAGCTGAAAAATCTATATGATTTTCTACAACTCTAGGAACTCTATTTATAGTTCGATTTAAAAATTTTGCACCCTCTTTTGTACTATTTTCAAGTGGCAATATATCTCTTTGTTCTTGATATAGTCTCTCAAAATCTCCTATTATTACACTATCTCTTCTAAATCCACTAGTATTAACATTTGCAAGGTTGTTTGTTGTTACATCAAGTTTGTTAAATTGAGTAACCATAGCACCTGTAACTTGGTAATATCCATTTAGCATAAGAGTCCCTATTTATTTATATTAAAAAACACTAAGCAATAACTGTTCCAATATAAAATGAACTTTTCTTTTCTCTATTTTGTTTTAACAATAAACATTAAATTTTACTTTTTTATATCTTTGTAAGAAAATTTGGGTATAATACCACTCTTATTTATAAAAGCCACTAATAAAGTCATCTAAATATACAAGATGATTTTTAGTTACTCACAGGGGAGTGTATGTCAGCAAAAGAGATAAACAAATCTTTAGAAGAATTAATTGTAACAAATAAAAACTCATATATAACGCACGAAGAACTTATGCAGATTTTTGCAAAACAGCCAAGCTTAGCAAACTCAAAAAAAATACTTTCACTTTTAACAAAAAATAGTGTAAATTTAATAACTTCAGCTGAAAAAGCAAAACTAAAAAACTTAGAAGATGCAGAGATTTTAGCTAAAGAGAGACAGAAAATTCAAGACGAAGCACTTGGAAATGAGTTTGATTTAGCAAAAGAAAAAGAACTTCTTGAGTGGAGCCGTAGTGACTCTCCTGTTAGGATGTATCTTAGAGAGATGGGGCTTGTTTCACTTTTAACTAAAGAAGAAGAGATAGAGATATCTAAAAGTATTGAGCTTGGTGAAGATATCATTATAGATGCATTTTGCTCTGTTCCATATCTAATAGATTTTATTTTAGATTATAAAGAGGCTCTTATAAATCGTGAGCGTAGAGTAAAAGAGCTTTTTAGAAGCTTTGATGAAGAAGAGAGTCAAAATCAAAGTGAAAATGAAGGTTCATTAGAAGAGGTAAGTGAAGTTGTGAGTAAAAGCTCCGACAACAAAAGAGAGAAAAAGGTAAATGAGAGTTTTAAACTACTTGAAAAAGCAAAAAAAGAGTGGATAAAAGCATCTTCAGTCCCATTAGAAAATGAGACAGATAAAGATGAGAAGATGCACTATATTTTGGTTCTTGCATTTAAAAAGAAGACTTTAAAAGAGAAACTTATAGATTTGGGTCCTACAAGTAAACTTATAAATGAACTTGTAAAGTCAATGGAAACAGCACTTAAAAGTGATGGAGGGTTTGATAAAGAACTTAAGAAATTAGAGTATAAATTACCACTTTTTAATGATACTCTAAAAGAAAATCATAAAAAAATATTAATTGATATTATCAACTTAAGCAAAGAAGATATTTTAGCTCTTGTTCCTGAAGCTACAATGGTCTCTACTTACATGGAAATTAAAAAATTAATCCAGACAAAAGAGGCTAGTAAAGATAGTTTTGATTTGGAACCTGAATATCTAAAAGAGATACTTGAGCAGATAAAAAGAGGTAAAGCAATCGCTGATAAATCAAAAACAAGAATGGCAAAATCAAACCTAAGACTTGTTGTATCCATCGCTAAAAGATTTACAAATAGAGGATTACCTTTTTTAGATCTTATACAAGAGGGAAATATCGGTCTTATGAAAGCTGTTGATAAGTTTGAGTACAAAAAAGGTTATAAGTTTTCAACATATGCAACTTGGTGGATTAGACAAGCCATAAGCCGTGCAATCGCCGATCAAGCAAAAACCATCAGAATCCCTATACACATGATAGAGACTATAAATAGAATAAATAAAATCACAAGAAAATATCTTCAAGAGTTTGGAAAAGAGCCAGATTTAGACCAGATTGCAGAAGAGATTGGACTTAGTGTTGATAAAGTTAAAAATGTTATAAAAATCACAAAAGAACCTATATCTCTTGAAGCTCCTATTGGAAATGAAGAGGATGGAAAATTTGGAGATTTTGTAGAAGATAAAAAATCAGTAGCACCAATAGAGTTTATGTTGAAAAATGATTTAAAAGGTCAAATTGACGGTGTATTAGATCAGTTAAATGATAGAGAAAGAGCAGTTGTTAGGATGCGATTTGGTTTGATGGAAGATGAGAGCGATAGAACTTTAGAAGAGATTGGAAAAGAGTTAAATGTAACAAGAGAGAGAGTAAGACAGATAGAAAACTCAGCTATAAAAAAGCTAAAACATCCAAAAGTTGGAAGAAAACTTAAAAATTATATAGAAGAGTAGAGTTTTTTTACTGTGTCAATGGATAGATAAAAAACTCAATAATTCTTCTCTCTCCTACTTTGAGCTCAGCGGTGGCACTCATACCAGGAAGTATATAGAGTTTCTCTTCCTCAACCATCAGATATGTCTGTTGTAACTCTACAAATACTACATAGACTAAAATAATGATAACAAGATAGATATAAAAGATGAACTATTTTATAGATTAGAAACTTAGAATGATTTTAATCAAGATGAAAAAGTACAAGATGGAGAGTTAAAAAGCCTTCATAAAGCTGGAGTAAAATTGATAGACTTAAACTATGTCTCAACAAACATAGACTTAAATGGAAATCTTTTAAGTGAAGCTAGTAAATATACAGATAGTGATGGTAACAAAGAGTTAGCAGATATAGAATTATGTAGTCAGTCCTGAAAAACGAATAAAGTCCTTAAATCAAGGGCTTTAATAGCATATTTACGCTATAATTTCGATCAGAAACCAATGACTAAAATTCACACCCTTAAATCTAATAATATATTTATATTTGTAAATTAAATATTATTTTTATATAAATTTTTTACCTATTTTCAGTTTAAGCCAGCAAAATTATACTAAAATTAATGATATATAAAATCCCAAAGGAGACTAAATAAATGTCTATAAAACTCATAATACTATATTTAATATCAAGCCTACTTCTTATAGGTTGCGGAACTAATACTCAAAAAGAGGAGATACAAATCAAAAACGAACCTCACCAAGTAGAGTTAAAACCAAAAACTTCAAGAGCATTTTCTGATCCTGAAAGTGAAGAGTATTTGAACTATATGAAGATTTATAATTTAAATAGCCTCTCATTTAGGTTTCAAAGAGTCAATAAAGCTTGGGCTCTAAATTATAGAGGAAATTATAAAGGTAAAAAAGCATACTATCTTGATACTGATAAAAATAATCAAACAGGCTATTACAACAAATGGGCTCCAAAAGTTGGAGCAGATTATCTTCTTGAAGAGGGTGTGCTATTTAAGTACACTGGTACAGATGGTTCAAAAGAGTGGAGTTGGGAAGTTGTAAGCTATCATGGTATGAGAGATTTTGACCATAGTATAAAATCAATTTTAGCATATGGTATCACTCTAAATGATGATTGGAGTTATGGTACTTTCTTAGGATATTATGATACAGACTTTACCTATAAAGAGATAAATGCAAAGCTTATAAAAGATGAAGGTAAATCTAATAAACATGGTGCCTTTTACATAGCAGAAGATAGTGAAGATTTTTATATAAGAGCCTTGAATTACAACTATATGCAAAAAGAGAAATCTAAATATTATAATTATGAGTTTACTATAAATGGAACTAACTATGAAGTAGAAGGCAATATACTATTTAATGCATCAGGAAAGGAAATAGATACTAATTTGTTATATGAATTACATAAGAGATATAGTATTGTTGTTATTCCTAAAACTCTTCTTGTATCTGGAGATATCAAACTTGAAAAAGCAGTTATAAAAGATGCTAATTGGAATACATTAAATAGTTATAAATATGAAGAAAATTATAGTTATAAAATTACTAAAGAAGAACTTATAGAGATGATTGAAATGGAGGAAGATTATTCACAAGTTGATGTCTCTGGGATTACTGATATGAGTTATTTATTTGAGCATAAGAAAGTTAAATATGATATCACTGGGTGGAATGTTTCCAATGTGACTAATATGAATATGATGTTTGATAATGCATACTCATTTAACCAACCGATAGGAGATTGGGATGTTTCCAGTGTAGTCAATATGGAGGGAATGTTTGCTGGAGCAGATTTATTTAATCAACCAATAGGAGATTGGGATGTTTCCCATGTGACTAATATGAATATGATGTTTGATAATGCAAGTTCATTTAATCAACCAATAGGAGATTGGGATGTCTCTAATGTAACTAGTATGAATAGTATGTTTTATGGTGCAATTTCATTTAATCAACCGATAGGAGATTGGAATATCTCTAATGTGATTGATATGAATATGATATTTTATTGGGCAACAGCATTTAATCAGCCAATAGGAGATTGGGATGTCTCTAATGTGCCCAATATGCGTTATATGTTTTATGAAGCAATTTCATTTAACCAACCGATAAGAGATTGGGATGTCTCTAATGTAGTCAATATGGATGGAATGTTTGCTGGAGCAGATTTATTTAATCAACCAATAGGAGATTGGGATGTATCTAATGTAACTGATATGCAGAGAATGTTTGCTGAAGCAAGTTCATTTAACCAACCGATAGAAGATTGGGATGTTTCTAATGTGACTAATATGGGTGGTATATTTCGTGATGCAAAATCATTTAACCAACCGATAGGAGGTTGGGATGTCTCTAATGTGACTAGTATGAGTATGATGTTTAGTGATGCATGGAAATTTAATCAACCGATAGGAGACTGGGATGTTTCTAAGGTATATAGTATGTTTAGAATGTTTTCTGGAACATCCTCATTCAATCAACCAATAGGAAATTGGAATGTATCTAATGTGACTAGTATGTATGGCATGTTTTATTTATCAAGAAAATTTAATCAACCGATAGGAGATTGGGATGTATCTAATGTGATTAATATGGACAGTATGTTTGAATATGCAGAAGCATTTAACCAATCAATAGCAAATTGGAATGTTGTAAAAGTAAAAGATTTTAATAGATTTAATAAAGGCTCAGCTTTAGAATATGCAAACATACCAAAAAAATTCAGATAAAACCAATAGTTTTTTAGAGTGTGTGTCAAGCGAAGTGCTAAACTAGCCACCTAGAAACATAAAAGTCAAGTTACATTAAGAACCTAAACCTTAAAGAAAGAATTAATTTGGCTAGACTCTATTTCATATTTTATGAAAGGAGTTAAGTGCTAAAGAAAGGTGAAGTTAAAATGATTAAGAAGTTAGTAAAAAGTGGTCTAAGCAAGTTGTATATCTCTTGGAATGGAAACATCGATATTTCCATATTTAGGATTTAATGGTTTTATCATTGTAGCCATTACGAGCATTTGACTCTTGATGTTCCGTAGCCTAAGTGGGAGGCTAACCCTTCCTCTGACGCTGTTTGTATCACTTCTTTGAGTATATTTTTGAACTCATTTGTAATATCACCTAATCCTGTAAAAATGTGCCATTCGCTATTTGCTTTTTTAATTCTTCGGTACTTTAGTAAACTCATGTGTAAATCCTATTTTATTTTCATATTTAATAGATTATCAAATATTTATATTTTTAGGTTTACACAGTTAGATTTATACTCTCTAGTTTTTTAACTCAACCTCCAGCAACAAAGTGTAAAAACTCTACCTTATCACCATCTTTTATAATATGACTGTCCCAATTTTCTTTTTTTACAACTTCCATGTTTACAGCACTTGCCATAGTTTTCTCTTCAATTCCTAGCTTTTTTAACAAAGTGCCTACTTTTATATCTGCCTCTACTTCTCTAAACTCACCATTTACTTTTATCTTTATCATTTTCCCCTACCTTAAATTAAAATGAACTTATATTGTATCATCATTTTCTAAATAAAACTCCCTTAAACCTCTCTCCCATAAAAGATGGATCTATCAAAACTTTTGCACGGTTCATCTCAGATTTATATGTTTTTTCATCTACATTTTTTGAAAGGGTATCTAAAAGATCTATTATGCCAAACTCTACAAGCATAGCCATCTGTGTTTTTAAAAATACTAATTTTGAGCCATTTTCTAAAAATGCATCTATTAAGTGTTCAAAATTTACATCGTATGTGATGTCACTTTTTTTATAAAGAGACTCTAAACTCACATCTTTTGGCTTTAGTTTTTCATCTTCTACAAAATTAGTTAATGAAAAAAATGGATAAGTTTTATGTTCATGATAAATGCGAAGAGAGAAATCACTCCTTTTTTCCTTCTCACCATAATCAAAACAAATAAACTCAAAACTCTCAAATGCTTCACTTAAACTTTTGGCAAACTCTTCATAACCCATACCAATCTCACCACTTTTTATATTGTACTTTTTACAATGAGCTTTTATATCATCACTTGGCTCTTTAAAAACAGGGGTAAATCCGTCCATAAAAAGCATCTTATCATCTTTTACAACATCACAAGCAAATGCATCAAATATCTCATTTGCAACAACAAAAGCACTTTTTTTTCTCACATCCTCTAAAGAGTTAAAGTGTTTTAACTTCACAACATTTCCAAAAGAGTCTTTAAAATATTTAAGTTGTGCCTCTATATTTTCAAGATGCGGTTCGATGATTATAAACTCCAAAGTATCCAAAAGCCGAGGCTTTAAAGTATAGATAAATTGAACAATATCAGCCAACATATACCCCTGATGAGCTCCTATCTCAACAACCGCACAATTTTTGTCTAAAAAGCCTGATTCTATTGTACTTATTAAGCGATTTGCAATGCTCCCACCAAAAAACATACTTGAACTAACCGCTGTATAAAAATCTCCACCTTTACCAATTTGGCGATATTTAGAGTAGTAAGCACCCTCACCATAAAGCCATTCATTCATAAATTTACTAAATCGCATCACTCATCTTTGCATAAAGTTTTAATATCTCTAATTTTGTATCTATCTCATAAATTTCAACATCTAGCTTAGCTATATTTTTAGAGTTTTTAAGAGTGAGTAAATCATCATCAGTTTTCTCTCCCCCACTCACTCCCTCACTTGTATTTTTTATCAAAGAGTCGTAAAGTAAAAGATCCTCTTTTGCAATTTTAACTCTTTTTTTTAAAATTAAAATACTATTTTCAATACTTAAAAACTCATTTAAGGAGATCTTTTTCTGCTCATTTAAAGATATTTTTGCTTTTAGATACTCTAGTTTTCTAATCTCAATATCTCTACTTCTATTAACTGCAAATATCGGCATAGTAACTTTAGCTCCGTAACTTTTATACTCTTTTGCCTGTTTAAAAAACTGTAACTCATCATCTTTGTGGTTATAATCTCCAAATAGAGAAAAAGTTGGAAGATAGCTAGATATTGTCATATTTTTTAGATTTCTCTGCTCATCTTTTTGTACTTTTTTACTTGCAATTTCAAGGCTATTTTTTATAAATTCATCTTTTTGCACACTTTTAAACTCTGGAAGTTTTATATCTTTATAGTTAATATTGCTGATATTTTTAAAACTATTTTCAGTTGAAAATTTCAAAGACTCTAGGTTTAAAAGTTGATGTTGTAATTTTGTCTTATTTAAAATCGCAGAGTCTAAAAAGCTACTATCTATCAGACCACTCTCAAACTGCTCTGTTTTTCTCTTTATATCTATATGAGCATTTTTAAGGCTTAAATTTGTCTTCTCTATCTCAAAGTCTAATTTTTTTAGGTTCAAAACACCATCATATAAACTTTTTATGAGATTTGCCTCTTTTGTTTTAAAAGCTATCTCTTTAAAAACTTCATTTGCATTTGAGTACTTTATAGCAAAATAAATCCCACCACTTTTAAAAACC
>JAMOMC010000038.1 GCA_027068765.1 Campylobacterales bacterium | reverse complement strand
ATTAGTGATAGAGTTTACAGGAAGTTTTTTACGAAGATTACTTACTTGATTTTTAACAGAATCTATAGAAATTTCTTGAAAAAACTCATCTTGCCAAACTACAGCCATAATCTCAGCATAACTTACACAATTTCTCCTATGTTCTATAAAAAGCTCTAGTAAAATTATCTCTTTTTGAGTTAATTTTACCTCTTCCTTTACTTTTAATAGTCGTTTTTTCTTCCTAATCCATATATGTTCATCATCTAACATCACAACCGCAGAAGATAACTCTTTAAGCTCATTTACTAATATATCAAGTGCCTTTTTAAAATCTCTTGGACTAACTGGTTTTACAAGATACTTTGTAAGCTTTAAATCAAGAGCTTTTAAAAGTTTCTCTTCATCTGTATATGCTGTTAACATAAGTATCCTAATATCTTTATTTTTTTTTCGAATCTCTTTTGCTACACTAAGACCGTCCATATCTGGAATATTAATATCAAGCAAAAGTACATCAGGAGAGAACTTCTCATAAAGCAAAAGTGCATCTTTACCATTTGTAGCAAGATAGACCTCTTTAAAATAACTTTTTAAATATTCACTCATATTAGCTTGCACATCTAACTCATCTTCAACATACAAAATTGTATAGTTTTCAAGTATTGTTCTCATTTATCTCCTTTTCAATCTTTATAATGAAAACAGCACCATTTTCACTATTTTCAATATTTATATAACCTTTCATGTTGTGTTCTATTATGATTTTTGCTATATAGAGACCAAGCCCCGTACCACCTAATCTATTTTTAGTTGTAAAATATGGGTCAAAAATCTGTTCAATCACAGATTTGTCTATACCTCCTGCATTATCTTCTATAGATAAAAAAATATTTCCCTCTTGCTCTTTTAACAAAATATTAATCTTCTTATCTTTAATCTCTCTCTCATTTAAAACCTCTAAAGCATTATTTAAAAGAGTAATAATAACTTGTATAAATTCACTTTTATAGCTTATTATACTTATGTTTGACTCTTTTTCAAAGTTTATCTCTATATCTTTTAAACTATTTTTCATTAGTATTTTAACATCATAAATCAGATCTGCAATATAAAACATCGTCGTCTCTTTTTTTATCTTAAATAGGTTTCTAAAATCTTCAATAGTTTGTGACATATGTGAAGTTAAAGATGCAACTTCATCAATTTTACTCTCTATAAAAACTTCATCTTTTTTCATCCAAACAGCTCTATCTATATTCATCAAAATTGCATTTATATTCATAAGTGGCTGTTTCCATTGATGTGCAATAGAATCTATCATCTCACCCATGCTTGCTAAACGACATTGACGAAGCAACATCTGTTCTTGTTCTAATCTCTTATCTAACTCTTCTTGAACTCTATATTCAAGACCTTCATTTAAGATGTTTAACTCTCTTGTCTGTTTATCTATCTCATTTTGTAAAGTTTCGTTATAAGATAAAAGTCGCTCTTTCTCTCTTGTTTTAAGCTTTTCATAGGTAAAAAGTATCAGTGAAGTTGTGAGAATAGTTGAAAAGAATGTTATAAATTCAATAACACTATATGGATAATCAATAAAAATAAGGTAAAACATAAAAAGTAAAAATAGAGATAAAAAAAGTACCCCTCCACTCTTATCAAGCAGAAAAAAGACAAATACCAAAAGTGCTACCATCCACAGTATTCGAGCAGAGTTTTGAGGTACAAAAAAGAAAATAATAACTAAAAGCATAAAAGCTAAAATGAAAAAAATCATAGCCAAAAATCTATAGTATTCTTTTTTATTACGCAAGATAGAGAAACCAAACAGCAAGATAACACCAAAGCATACCTGAGAGATACCTACTATTTCATTGCTCAAAGAGATACGATAAAATCCAAAAAAGATAATACCAATACCAACACAAAATGATATAATAAGCAAGGCTCTAACTTTATATCTAAATATCCACTCATCTTCACTAAAGCTGTCCTTTGGTGTAAAAAAATGTTTTAATTTTTCTATATACTTCAATTTTTTCCTTATTATTTAATTATTATATCAAATTTATATATATAAAAGTAAAAAATATATTTGAAGTTTTTTTAGATTTTTAGATATGATATATTAAGAAAAACACTTCAAGGATACTAATGGATTATTTAGAGATAGAGGGAGAAAATAAACTTCACGGGGAGATTGTGATAGATGGTGCAAAAAACTCAGCACTTCCGCTTTTAGCTTCTACAATCCTCTTTAAAAATGAAGTTACAATTGATAATTTACCAAGGGTAAATGATGTCTTTACTATGTTGAAACTTTTAGAAAACTTAGGAGCAACTTCAACTTTTGAAAAAAACAGAGCAAAAGTAGATTCAACTTCTATCACAAATACAACAGCCATTTATGACATAGTTAGAAAGATGAGAGCTTCCATACTAACTCTAGGTCCCCTTTTAGCTCGTTTTGGAAAGTGTGAAGTCTCCCTTCCTGGTGGTTGTGCAATTGGGCAGAGACCTATAGATTTGCATCTAAAAGCTTTAGAGATGATGGGGGCAGAAATTGTTATAGAACAAGGTTATATAAGAGCCACTGCACCAAAAGGACTTCAAGGTGCGATTATAGTTTTTGACAAGATAACAGTAACAGGTACAGAAAACATAGTCATGGCAGCAGCTCTTGCACACGGTGAGAGCAAAATCATAAATGCAGCCAAAGAGCCTGAAGTTGTACAACTTTGTGAATTTTTAAGAGATAGCGGTGTAAAAATTGAGGGAATTGGAAGTGATGAGCTTATTATTGAGGGAACCTGTGGAGAGTTAATTGATGGGAATTATGTCAAAGTTATTCCTGATCGCATTGAAGCTGGAACTTATCTATGTGCTGGAGCTATAACAAATAGTAAAATAACTCTAAAAAGTGTAAACCACACTCACCTCTTTGCAATCATCTTAAAACTGCAAGAGATGGGATTTGATTTTGATTTGAAAGAGGACTCTATCACTATAAAACCAGCCTCCAAGATAAAAGGTGCAAAAATAACCACAAGTGAATATCCTGGTTTTCCTACCGATATGCAAGCACAATTTATGGCTTTAGCACTTAAAGCCAAAGGAGCTAGCAACATAGAAGAGAGACTTTTTGAAAACCGTTTTATGCATGTTAGTGAACTTAAAAGAATGGGAGCAAATATCATCTTAAGCAATCACTCAGCAACAATCGAAGGAGACAATGAGTTAAATGGTGCAGATGTTATGGCAACTGATTTAAGAGCTAGTAGTGCTTTAGT
>JAMOMC010000037.1 GCA_027068765.1 Campylobacterales bacterium | reverse complement strand
TGAGCTTTAAAGCCTACTTGAAAAACAAACCAAAAGATAAGTATCGTAAAAGTTGGCTGTATAAAAGCCCAAAATATTCCAAGATAAGAGCCTAAATATCTCTGTTTAAAATCATTTTTAGTTAATGAGAGCAAAAGCGCCCTATTTTGAAAAATTGCCTTTAAAAATCCAAACAACTATTTCCTTTCATGCTTTTTCAAATCCTACTCTCAAATTCAACTTCTCTTAAAATCATCTTCAATTCTAACAATATCATCCTCACCTGTATAACTACCAACTTGTACCTCTATCATAACAACAGGAATTTTTCCAGGATTTTCAAGCCTATGAATTTCTCCCATCTTGATATATGTTGACTCATTTGGTCTAACTAAGTAGCTTTTGTCACCAACAGTTACTTGTGCTGTACCACTTACAACCACCCAATGTTCATTTCGATGAAAATGCTTTTGCAAAGAGAGTCTTTTCCCAGGTTTTACTTCGATATTTTTTATTTTATAACCATTGCCACTTTCAAGCTCTGTATATGTTCCCCATGGTCTATGTACGGTTAAATGGGTATTTGAAAGTTCAGAGTTTTGCTCTTTTAACTCTTTAACAACTTCTTTAACCTTTTGAGATGAACCTTTTTTAGATATCAAAAGTGCATCTGCTGTATCAACAACAATCAAATCATCAATATCTATCAAAGCCACTTTTCTCTGCGAAATAATTAAGTTTTTCTTTGCATCTATAGTAATTGCTTGATCATTAATCGTGTTTTGATTTTCATCTTTAGGTAACTCTTCATAAAGTGCATCAAAACTACCCAAATCACTCCATCCCATATCAGATGGTACTACTTTTACTTTTGTACTTTTTTCCATTACAGCATAATCAATACTATCTTCAGGAATATTTAACATATCCTCTTTTTTAATTCTAACAATTCCATCATCAACACAATTTTCATATGCTCTCTTAGATGCTTCATAAATCTTAGGAGAACACTTCTCTAACTCTTCCAAAAAAGTGCTAACTTTAAAACAAAATATCCCACTATTCCAATAGTAATTTCCCTGCTCTATATAAGCCTTAGCTCTCTGCTCATCAGGTTTTTCTTTAAATGAAAGTACATCTTCTCCATCTGCTTCTATATATCCATATCCCGTTTCAGCATAACTTGGCTTGATACCAAATGTCACCAAATAGCCATCTTTAGCATACTCTTTTGCACTATTTACAACCTCGACATATGCCTTTTCATCACTTATCAAATGATCAGAAGGTGAAACCATAACAATATCTTCACTATCTAATGCCATACAAGCTAATGCGATTGCAGGGGCAGTATTTCTACCAACTGGTTCAAGTAAAAAATCTTCCTTCATCCCTAAAGTCTCTAACTGATCATATGCTAAAAAGTATTGATCTTGATTAGATATAACAAGTTGACTTTCAGATATTTTTTGATTTCTAAGAATCGTTTTTTGAAATAGAGAATAATCATCAAACAGTTTCACAAATTGTTTAGGCATAAGTTTACGACTTATAGGCCACAACCTTGTTCCACTTCCTCCAGCAAGCACAATACTTTTCAAATAAAAATCCTTTTAATTTATAAGCTTAATAATATCAAGTATTTAATTAAATACTATGGTTATACTTTTTTATACTTCTTCAAATACCACTCAATAGTCTTCATTATCCCACTCTCAAAATTCTCATCCGCTCTCCAACCAAGCTCGTCTTCTATCTTTGTTGCATCTATAGCATATCTTCTATCATGTCCAGCTCTATCTTCTACAAAAGTTATAAGCTCTTTGTAACTTTTTTCTTGTGGTTTTATCTCATCTAAAATCTCACATATTTTATCTACGATATAAAGATTATCTTTTTCATTTCGCCCACCGATATTGTAAGTCTCTCCTCTTTTTCCATCATGATAAGCTAAATCAATTCCCGTGCAATGATCTCTCACATATAACCAATCACGGATATTTTTGCCATCTCCATAAATTGGTATAGTATTACCCAAAAGAGCATTTCGAATGATTGTAGGTATAAGTTTTTCATCGTGCTGTTTTGGTCCATAGTTGTTTGAACAATTTGTTATAACGGTATTTAACCCAAAAGTGTGATGATAACTTCTTACTATCATATCACTACTAGCTTTAGATGCACTATATGGAGAGTTTGGAGCATATGGAGTATCTTCACGAAATAGCCCACTCTCACCCAATGTACCATAAACCTCATCAGTGCTTATATGATGAAATCTACAATCTTCATAACCATCTTTATATTTAAAAGGTTTTTCCATCCAATAGTTTTTTGCAACATCAACTAAAGTGTAAGTTCCATTTACATTTGTCTCTATAAATACTCCTGGATTTTTGATAGAGTTATCTACATGACTCTCTGCTGCAAAGTGTATAACACCTCTTATATCATGTTCATCAAATATTTTCTGTACAAGGTTTCTATCTCTTATATCACCTTTTATGAAAGTGTAATTTTTATCATCTTGACACTCTTTTAGGTTTTCTAAATCTCCAGCATAAGTTAACAAATCAAGATTTATTATATGATAATTATCATACTTTTCTAAAAAATATGGCACAAAATTACTACCTATAAATCCAGCACATCCCGTCACTAAAACACTCTTCATTTTCTCTCTCCCATTTTAATCAAACATTCACTTAAGCTATCTTTCCAAAAAGGAATTTTTATCCCAAACTCTTTTTTAATTTTTGATTTATTTAACACGCCAAAATGAGGTCTTGAAGCAGGTGTTGGATACTCAAAACTCTCTATTGGAGTTATTTCACACTCAATGCCAGCCATTTTCATAATCTCTTTAGAAAAATCATACCAGCTTAAAACTCCCTCATTTGAATAGTGATAAATCTCTACCTCATCATTTTTAATTTTCGCCATTGTATCCAATATCATCTTTGCCAAATCTCTTGCATATGTAGGAGTTCCAACTTGATCATAAACTACTCTAAGTTCATCTTTTTCTCTACCATATCTTAACATACTCTTTACAAAATTATTTCCAAAACTGCTATAAACCCATGAAGTTCTTATGATAATGCTGTTTTTTGGTGCTACCTCTTGTAGAGCTTTTTCGCCTTTTAGTTTTGTTTTGCCATAAACGGTTATAGGATTAGTCTTATCATCTTCTTTATAAGGCTTACAATTTTCTCCATCAAAAACATAATCTGTAGAGATATGAATAAGCTTTATATCATTTTGTTTTGAAAGTTCTGCTAGATATTTTATGGCTTGATGGTTGACTTTATCTGCTAGTAGCTCATCCTCTTCTGCTTTATCCACTGCAGTATATGCAGCACAATTTATGATAATATCAATTTTATTTGTCTCTATAAAAGATTTAAGTACATCCTGATTTGTTATATCTAAAATGTCAAAGAAAAAATCTGCTTTTGCATTTTTGCTAAGCTCTCTTATCTCACTTCCAAGCTGTCCATTAGCTCCTGTAACTAAAATCTTATTCATATAAATTGTCTAAAAAGTTAAATACTTCAGCATCTTTAAGTAGTGGCTGTTTTGTATCTTTTTGTGATAAATTAAACTTATCCATCATCCAATCTACCCCAATATCTTTATCATCATATGCTATACCTCTATCACACTCTAAAGAATAATAATTATCAACTTTATAAGAAAATATAACATTTTCACTCAAAACCACAAAACCATGAGCAAATCCTCTTGGTACAAAAAGTTGCCTCTTATTTTCACCTGTTAGCCTAACACTCACATGTTGACCAAAAGTTGGACTCCCTTTTCGAATATCAACAGCCACATCCAAAACAGACCCCTCAATAACCCGAACTAGCTTAGTTTGTGAATATGGTGGAAGTTGGTAGTGAAGTCCACGAAGAACGCCAAAAGAGGATTTGGACTCATTATCTTGACAAAAATTTACTCTAAATCCTAAAAACTCTTCAAGTTTATCTTGTCTAAAAGTCTCTACAAAGTAACCTCTATCGTCACCGTGTACTTTAGGTTCTACGATAACTACATCAGGGATTTTTGCTCTTATAAAATTCATCTTTTTACTACACCCTCTTTTGCTCTTTTTATAAGATACTGACCGTAACTATTTTTCTTTAACGGCTTTGCAAGTTCTAAAAGTTCCTCATCTGTGATATAACCCATCTCATAAGCTATCTCTTCGATACAAGCTATCTTTAACCCTTGTCTTTTTTCCATCGTTTGTATAAAGTTTGAAGCCTCTAGCAGAGACTCATGAGTTCCAGTATCAAGCCATGCATATCCTCTTCCCATAAGCTCTACTTTGAGGTTTCCTTGTTTTAAATATACTTCGTTGATAGAAGTTATCTCTAACTCTCCTCTTTCACTTGGTTTAACATTTTTAGCAATCTCTACAACATCATTTGTATAAAAATATAACCCTGTTACAGCATAATTACTCTTAGGATTTTTAGGTTTTTCTTCAATGCTTGTAACATTTCCACTCTCATCAAATCCTGCAACTCCATATCTTTCAGGATCATTTACATAATAACCAAAAATTACAGGCTTTTTTTCTCTCTTAACCATCTTTACACTCTCGCATAAAAGATTAGTTATTCCATGTCCGTGATAGAGATTATCACCAAGTATCAAACATACATCATCACTTCCTATAAAATCCTCACCCAAGATAAAAGCTTGTGCTAATCCATCTGGAGAAGGTTGTACTTTATAAGAGAGATTGATGCCTAATTTACTTCCATCTCCAAGAAGTTTCTCAAAGCTTCCAAGTGCCTCAGGCGTAGAGATAATCAAAATATCTTTAATTCCAGATAACATCAAGACAGACAGAGGATAATAAATCATAGGTTTATCATAAACTGGCAAAAGTTGCTTTATAACCTCTTGAGTTATAGGATAGAGCCTAGTACCGCTACCACCAGCTAAAATAATACCCTTCATTCTAATCCTTAAACTAATTTATTTCTTTTATAGTATCATTAATTCTCTTATACAAGGTTAGAATCTCTTCTTTATTTGCTATAAAACTATTTTTATTTGCTATGAGGTGTGCGGAAGATTCCATGATGGTATCTACAATTTTTAATCCATTTTGCCTCATTGTATCTCCTGTCTCTACTATATCAACTATTGCATCTGAGAGTCCTACTATCGGTGCTAACTCGATTGAGCCGTAAAGTTTTATTATCTTAACAGCCATCGCTTTAGATGCAAAATAATTTTTTGCAATATTTTCCATCTTTGTAGCAACAACAATCAAAGGAGAGTTTAAATCAAGTTCATCTTCATCTCTCATACCAACACAAACTTTACACTTCCCAATCCCAAGATCCATAAGCTTCATAAGATCCATCTCTTTCTCCATCAAAACATCAAGCCCAACAACACCAATATCTGCTGCCTGATTTAAAACATAAGCAGGAACATCTTGATTTCTAACAAGTAAAAAACGAAAATCACCCGTATCCAATATAAGCTTTCTATCCTCAAACACAAACTTAGTATCAAAAGTTTTCTCAAATATCTCTAATGTTTCATCAGCAATTCTACCTTTTGGCAATGCGATAGTTAGCATTTTATCTCCTTTATAGCTCTTTTCATTCCTGTAAATACCAAATCTTTTTTATAAACACTTCCTTTAAAATTTTTACAAAGCACATCTCCATCTCCACCTGTAAAGTAGAGCTTTTTATCTTCCAAAACATCTCTTATCATCAAATAAATAGAGTTAAAGATAGCAAAATTAAGTGCTTCGTTACTATTTTTAGGTAGTTTTTTAATATCTATATTTTCATCCACATCAAAAATCAAAGTAGTAGATATTTTAGCAAAACTCTCTTTATATGCCAAAATACCAGGAAGTATGAACCCACCAAGATGCACTCCCTCACTCATAACATCAACGGTTATGGCACTTCCTGCATCTACAATAACTCCGTCATAAACAGCATAGCACACTGCTTTTCTATCAACTCCCAACCCGTCATAAGAGGTTTTGAGTTTAAAATGTGGCTCCAAATCTATACCATTTTTAAAATTTTTTATATTAGGATTTACATTTATATAGTAAAAATTTAAATTTTCATCAAAATCATCTACATTTGTGATCTCCCCATTATCATAACATTTGATATTTGTATTTCCTACATCATAAAGTAACATTAATAAGCATCCAATTATTTTCTTTCATCAACTGTTTTGCTTTATTGCAAAGTGGCATCTTGTAAATCAAAATCTTCTTTTTATAGTTATGATCTTGCACTACTTTTAATTTTTCAAAAATCTGCTCTAACTCATCTGCATTTTTTCTTAAAAATCTACTCTTTTGTACAAGATAAAATATCGAAGCATAATAGCTATTTGTATCTACACCTTCATAAATATCTATCTTTTTTCGACAATTTAAACTCTTTTTATCTATCTCTACTAATGATTTATAAATCAAGTTTTTCTTCAAAAGTATATTAACAAGCTCCTTCACTAACCCTCCTTTTTGACAAAGGATGATACTTAACAAGTGTATCTCTTAAGTCTTGCCTATGCAAATGTGTGTAGATCTGTGTTGTAGATATACTAACATGCCCTAAAAGCTCCTGCACAACTCTAAGATCAGCTCCTCCAAGTATCAAAGCAGTTGCAAATGAGTGGCGAAGAGTGTGAGGAGAGACTCCTAAATACTTTTGTGTAATTTTAAAAGCAGTTATACGACTCATATGACTTCCTTGATAATTAAGCCAGATATAATCATCTAAATTTTCTCTTTTTTCAAGATAAATTTTCATAGCATCCATCGCTTCATCAGCAATTGGTACTAATCTCTCTTTATCTCCTTTTGCATTCAAAATCTTAAACCAACCATCTTTTAATTCACTTTTTTTAGCATTTATTCCCTCACTAACCCTAGCCCCAGTAGCATACAAAAAAAGTATAAAAGCATAATCCCTAAGCCCAAGTATCTTACTTCTATCAATCAACGAAATAGAGTTTTTTATCTCATCATACTCTAAAAATTTTGGTAAGGTTTTAGGAGTCTTTGATGATTTTATGTTTGGTTTATCTTTTTTAAATTCACTCTTTATACAAAAATCATAAAAAGCATTTATAGATGAAAGTTTACGGTTTAATGTTCGTCTATTTTTAATAGTTGCTAAAAAAGATATGAGATCTTCACTTGTTGTTAAGATAACATCTTTTTTAGAGAACTCTTCAAACTGCAAAAGGTCATTTTTATATGCTTGTATCGTATGAGTGCTTAAAACTTTTACGATAGCTATATACTCTAAAAATGCCTCTATGGCAGATGAAAACACTACTTTATTTCTATATAGTGGTTATCAAAATAGATTTTATTTTTATAAAAAAACAGAGCTCCATCTACTTTACTTGGTAGTTTTAAAACTCTATAACTACTCAAATCTTTTTCAATCTCTATAAGATAACCTCTTTTTTCAACAGCATAAAGTTTTTCTCCCAAAGATACAGCAACAAAATGCCCAAATGTAAACTTTAACTCTTGAAGCTTTTTTAAAGACTCATCTAGCAAAATTACTTCACCATTTTTAGTAAAAACATAAATATTTTTATCTTGAAAAATTATATCTTTTGCATCTATATTTAAAGTGTTGCTTTGTGCCTTATTTACAGATATAATTTTACTTGAAGTTGCAGCGACTAAAGTATCTTCAAAGTTATCTAAAAAGATAACATTATTAAAAAACTCTTTATTGCTTATAGAGACATCTCTTACAACTGTTTTATTATCTAAACTCATTATAAGAACTCTTCCATCAAGTGTTGCAAAAATAAGAAGATTATCTAAAAAAATTGGATTAGCTGCTCTTGCATCTATTGTAAGTGCTTGTGAAAGAAGCTGTTTGTACTGGATTTTATCATCTTTTATATCGTAAAGCATAATCTCATTATCGATAAAAACCATCGCAAGAAGAGTATCTCTAATAGAAGCACTTATGAGCTGCTTACCAAAGTTTTTTTCAAAAAGTAGCTCATTTTTACTTGAGAGTATCTTTACAACTCCAGATTTTGATGTGATGATTATACCATTGTCAGCACTATTTACAAAAGTAAAACCTTTTGGTATATTTAAATCCAATATTCCAATATCTCTAACAACTACTTTTCCATCATCATAAGTTGCACCATCTCTTGACACATCTACAATTTTTGAATCAACTGTTTTACTGTATGTTAATTTATCATCAATCTTTTGAGGTTTATAATAGTTTTTTGAACCACACCCTGCAAAAAAAAGTGCTATCAAAATAGCAAAAAAGATACTTTTCATAAAAATCAAATCTCCCTATTTTATATAATGTTTTAAACTCTGTGCCATCTTCGCTAGTGGTGAATCTGCTGAGATAAACGACAATACAACCGCCGCATCTTTTGTTTTTCCATCTTTTAATAAAATGTAAGCCTCTTGAATTTTAGCAAACTCTCTTAAAAGTGATTTCTGTTTTACAGAGTAAGAGTTTAAATCTTTAGATGACAATGAAGCTTCTTGATAAGCTAAAAGATCTTTTAAAACAGGATCTGTAAGCTTAGACTTTAATGACTCTAGCTTAGATACATCTTGATTTTTTATCTCTAAAGAGAACAAAAACAACTCATATAGTTTTGGGTTTTTAGATTTTAAAATTTCTTGTGCATCTTTGTTATCTGGATTTGCTTGTAGTTTTATATAAGCTTCATTTGAGGCAATAAAGCTTTTTTCTTGGCTTGATTTATAAAAAATATTTGCTAAAGCTGCAACAATAATCAAAACAGCCAGTGCTATCAAAAGATTTTTATACTTTTTTAAAAAGCCCTCAGCTTTTATAATACTCCCTAAAAACTGCTCCTCGGTACTTATCTCTTTTTTTACTGCATCTATATTTTCTTTGAGTCCCAATGCTTTTCCTTGTGCTAAAATAATACTACAAATATAACATAGCTAATATTAAATGTACTTTTGTTAATATAATTACAAACTTAAAGAAAAGTGATATATATGAAAATAGACGATAAACTACTTACAAAACTAGAAAAACTATCATCTTTAGAGATTGTAAGCGAAAAAAGAGAAGAGACTATTAAAGAGATTGGCAAAATTGTCGATTTTGTTGAAAATCTCAATGAATTAGATTTGGATGATAAAGAAGCTTCTTTTTTAACTATTGATGGTGGAACCCCTTTTAGAGAGGATATACCAAAGAGCAATCCTAAAATCATTAAAACGATTTTAGAAAATGCACCAAAAAGTGAAGGAGGTTTTTTTGTTGTTCCTAAGATAATTGAGTAAAAAACAATTATAAAAGGTTAAAAATGGAATCAGCAACTTTAGAAAAACCTCAAACAATAGACATCAACACTCTTTTAAAAAATGTCGTTGCCCACGGTGCATCTGATCTTCATCTCGTAAGTAGATCAGAACCACAAATCAGAATAGATGGAAAGTTAGTTCAACTAAACTTAGATGTATTAGATGGTCAAATAATTGAAGAGATGTGCTATACTCTCATAACCGACAAACAAAAAAAGAACCTCGAAGAGAACAAAGAGATAGATTTTGCAATCGCCATTCCAAATGTAGGACGTTTTCGTGGAAACTACTACTACACTTTTGGAAACGAATTAGCAGCTGCTTTTAGAATAATCCCAACAGAAATTCCAAGCTTAGATGATTTAAACTCTCCAGCTATTTTTAAAGAGATTATAAAAAAAGAGAAAGGTCTTATTTTAGTAACAGGACCAACAGGTAGTGGTAAATCAACCACACTATCAGCTCTTTTAAATGAGATTAATATAAATGAAAACAAGCATATTATAACAGTTGAAGATCCTGTGGAATTTATTCACCAAAACAAAAAATCACTATTTTCACATAGAAATGTTGGTGAAGACACAAAAAGTTTCTCTTCTGCTTTAAAATATGCAATGCGTGAAGATCCAGATATTATACTAATTGGAGAGATGAGAGATAAGGAGACAATTGAAGCAGCTCTTACAGCAGCTGAAACTGGTCACTTGGTATTTGGAACTTTACATACAAATTCAGCCGTTCAGACGATAAATAGAATTGTTGATAGCTTTGATGGAAGTGAGCAGTTACAAATTAGAAATATGCTCTCTGTATCTTTATCCGCTGTTATCTCTCAGATGCTTCTTCCAAAAAAGACAAAAGGACGAGTAGCAGCACAAGAGATAATGATAAACAATCATGCAATCGCAAACTTAATTCGTGAAAACAAAATACACCAACTATACTCACAAATGCAGTTAAACCAAGCAAAAACGGGTATGCAGACACAAACTCAAGCATTAGCTAACCTTGTTGATAGAAACATCATTAGAAAAGAAGATGCTATTCGTGTATCTTCTCAGCCAGAAGAGTTAAAAGGTAAAATAGGAGTATAAGCTATTGCTTATGCTTAAATCAAAAACTTTAAAAAAAATTTAACCTATAAACTTATTTTAAGCCCAAAGTGATACAATTTAGCTTACAAAAAAAATTTGGGGAATTAAAATGAAAATATCAAGAATACTTATAAGTTCAGTCTCTGTTTTTACACTCTTAATGTTATCAGGATGTGAAGACAAAGGGACAACAGAAGTAAAAGAAGTGTCAAAAGAGGTTGCAAAAGATATAAAAGATGCAACAGCTAAACAAGGTAGCATAGATATGCACGGAGGAAAAGAGAGTGCAGCTATGCAAGAAAGTGCTATGGCGGTTGGTGGCACTCATGAAGGAACGGTTATAGAGGTAATAGATGCAGATCCATACACATATGCCAATGTAAAAACTAAAAATGGAGACCTTTGGGTTGCAGTTCCTAGATCAGATATTAAAAAAGATATAAAGATAAGCTTTAATGAAAATATGAGAGTTGTAAATTTTGAAAGTAAATCCTTAGGAAAAACATTTGATGTATTAATCTTTGCAAATGAGATAAAATCAGATACACCTATCAAACAAATAAAACCAGAACACCCTCATAAGCAACCAGAACACTCACACGAAAAAACTACACCAGCAGTCGTACCTGCTACTGTAACTTCTGAAACCAAAAAAGAGGCAGCAAACACTGTTACAGCTATAGATACAAATAAAAGTGAAACACCAGTTAAAGCTACTGCTACAACTGTAGATGCAAACAAAAGTGAAATACCAGTTAAAGCTACTGTTACAACTGTAGATGCAAACAAAAGTGAAACAGCAGTTAAAGCTACTGCTAGCACAACTAATGGAGTAATAACTATCGCAGAAGTCTATGCAAAAAAAGCTGAATTAGCTGGAAAAAACATACAAGTAGTTGGAAAAGTTACAAAAGTTTCTCAAGCAATTATGGGAAAAAACTGGATACACATTCAAGATGGTACAGGAGCTGAAGGTAGTAATGATCTTATATTTACATCTCCTACTGACTTAGCGGAAATTGGTGATGAAGTTATTGCAAAAGGAGTAGTAGCGATAGATCAAGATCTTGGTTATGGTTACTTTTATACTGTAATCATCCAAGAGTCAACCTTTACTAAAAAATAATTCAACTTATAAAGGGAGAACTTCTCCCTTTATAAAACTCTCTAAAATCATCTTACTTCTTTACTTTTAAAGCTTTATATGTATCAGTCTTTCCATATGCAAATACAGCAATTATAACAATTGTAGCTATCACATAATATATCCAAGTAGGAATAGGTACAGGATCTCCCCCTGCATAAGAGTGCATACCAGCAAGATAGTAGTTAACTCCAAAGTATGTCATAATAACAGAAGAGTATGATATAACAGATGCCAAGGCAAAGGCATACGGGGTATTAAGCTTTGGTGCAAACCTCATATGTAACACAAATGCATAAACCATAATTGTTACTAATGTCCAAGTCTCCTTAGGATCCCACCCCCAGTATCTTCCCCAACTCTCATTTGCCCAAACTCCACCAAGAAAGTTTCCAACTGTCAAAAGAGATATACCAAGTATCATAGACATCTCATTAATTCTTGTTGCCTCTTTTATATTTAATACAATCTGCTCTGAAACCTCATCACTTCCTTTTCTATTAAGCATTATAAATAGTATCAATGTAATAAATCCAAGAAGTGTACTAAGTCCTAAAAACCCATAACTAGCGGTAATAACCGAAACATGAATTGTCAACCAATAAGATTTAAGCACAGGAACTATATTTGTTATCTGAGGATCTAGCCAACTTAAGTGTGCTGTAAAAAGTGTAAGTCCTGCAAATATAGCAGTTGTAGCAACTGAAAAGTCAGACTGCCTTGCAAAAGATAATCCAGCCAATACCGTAGTCCACGAGATATAAAGCATTGCTTCATAACCATTACTCCAAGGTGCATGATTACCTATATACCATCTCATTCCAAGGTTTATGGTATGGGCTATAAATCCAAGTATCATAACTCCTATTATTATGTTTGTAATAAGTGTCGTATTCATTCTAGGCTTAATCAATCTTACAAAGATAAATAGCAATAAAATTAACCCAGAGATTAGATAAACAGGAGTTAATTTATTAAAAATATTCCAATTATTATATGCAACTTCTAATTTAACTCTGCTCTCAGGCGGCATAACAGATGCTCCAATTTTTAATTGCACCTCTTTAATCTGAGAGAGTGCTTTATCAGCTTCATCCCAACTAGAACCTCTCATTCCAGCCATAACACCTTGAAAATATCTCGTAAGTAGTGTTTCAAAAATATCTCTCTCTTTAGGAGGAAAATGTTTAACAATCTCTGATGGAATAAACCATTTATCGTTTGCATGATCTTTTAATGGAAAAGCTCTAAGCATATCACCTTGATAAATCATATATGCGATATTAATTCTCTCATCAACTTTTATAAGCTCTTTTTCAAACTTACCTCTATCACCTGGTTTCATTATATTTGCATCACTTATCGCATCTGCTAATACATACTCACCAGCATCATTAAAAACTCTATAAAAAGCGAAATACTTTTGATCTTCAGATACACCTAAAAGCTTTTTTACTTTTGGATGCTTAACTTTTATCATATCAATTCTCTGCCAATAAGCTCCACTTATAGACATCCCAAGAAGCACTTGATTGTGGTTTAATCCCAAAACAGAAGTTGAGCCGTGAATTTTATTTATCGCATCAATAGAGACAGAGTCAATAGGCTTCATCCGCCCTCCTCTATCTTGAATAATCAATGTTCCAAATTTTTTCGCATGCTCTAAATCTACTTTTTTTACAAACTCAACTATTTCCTCTTGTGTAGGAATATTGTTTGTGTGATTATTTGTCTGAGCATTTAAATCTCCAGCTGATGAAAACATCAAAGCAACTGCTGCCATAAAAATAAAACTATTTACATTTCCATATCTAGTTCGTGCTAATTTTCCAAATCTACTACTTGGATTTAAAAGATTAAAAAAGAAACCAATCGTCAAAAGTGCATATCCTAAATATGTTGGCCATTTACCAGGATCATGATTTACTGAAAGTATCGTACCTTTCTCATCTTGGTCATAAGATGATTGAAAAAATTTAAATCCTCCATAATTTAGTGTATTATTCATATATATCTCATAAGGCATATCAACTCCATTTTGTTTATCAACTACATTTACTAAACTTCTATATGAAGATGGACTCATCGAACCTGCATACTTATCCATAACAAATTCATTAAGCTTTAAGTAAAAAGGTAAAAACAGCTCTTTTGAGCCCCACTCTAGAGTCAAATCTAAATCATCAAGTTTTAAATTTGCAGGATACCCCTTAAATCTCTGACCAGCCCCTATCAATGCAACTTCATTTACTTCACCCTTGTACTCTACATTTACAATAAGGGCAGAAAGTCCATCTTGTGTTTTAAGGTTTATAGTTCCATCAGCACTCTTTTTTGAAATAATCCTAATATCCCCTTTACTAACAATCTCTTTAGGAACAACTTTTATCCCGCTAATAGTATAGAGTATCTTTGAATTAAATTCATGCTCTTTATCTGCCTCAAAGCTACCTTTTTTCTGGTCAGCCATAGTAAACCACTCTACATCAATGTTTGATTTAAAAAAGAACTTATCACCTTTTGTGTAGATATAAACATATCTCTTTAACACATCTGGTTTTTTATTCAAATAAAAATTAAAAGGTCCAACCTCTGTAACATGATTGTTTTGTAGAAAAAAAGTCTCTGGACCATTTGGTGTTGTTACAACTAAAGATATGGCAGGTTCCCCAGCTGGATCTTCTACAACTGCTCTCACCGCACTTTTGATAAAATCCTTATAAGTTACACTAATCTCTTCTCCATCCACATCAATAATCTGTTCAAAATTATTTCCTCCAGCAGATGAGAGAAATATAATTTTTTCATTAGAATATTCTAAATTCCCCTTAACAACTTTTGTTTGCAAAAGAGCATCTGAAGATAGCATTCTATTTACACTATCTCCTTCACGAATATGCATAACACCTTCATAACCCCAATATCTAGTCATAGCAGCACCTATAATAACCACTAAAAAACCAACATGAAACACAAATGCAGGAAGCTTCTTTACTTTATACATCTTAAATTTAAAAATATTACCTATAATCCCTATAGCTAAAAAAGCTTGTAAAGCTTCAAACCATTTAGCTTTAAAAACTAAAGCAAAAGCTGTCTCTGTTCCATAATCATTCTCTATAAAAGTCGCCACAGCAATCACTATCGCATAAGCAGCCATTAAAACTAACATTAGTTTCATAGATATTATAAATGACCAAATTTTCTTTATTGTCCCCACAATTTTTCCCCTTATTTTGTTTTTTAAAGTAGCAATTATACATTAGTTTTGTTTATAGATTGTAAACTGCAATTACTGCTTTTCAGAAACTACATCTATCTTTTCAATAATCCATTTATTGCTACTTTTTACTAAAATATATTTTATAGTGTAAGAGATATTTGTCTTTTTATGAACCTCTTTTCTAACCTTTATGTCTATATATTTATAAACCCACTTCTCATCTGTAACAACAATTGC
>JAMOMC010000036.1 GCA_027068765.1 Campylobacterales bacterium | reverse complement strand
CAAAACTGTTATAACAAGCTTGAAGATTATGAGAATGATATTAAGAAATTACTCTTAAATGAAAATGTTATCCACTGTGATGAGACAGGAGTAAGTGTCGCTGGTAAACTTCACTACACCCATGTAATATCGTTAACAAACTTTGCTGTTCCTTTTACCAATAATCTTACAGAGAGAGATTTACGAATGATTAAAGTTAAAGAGAAAATATCTGGTACCTTTGCTTCATTTAGAGGTGGTGAAATATTTAACAGAATCAGAGGTTACATTTCTACTGTGAAAAAAAATAATAGATCTATGCTGGCTGAGCTTAATAATATTTTTGTGGGTAGAGCTTTTGTCCCTCTTGGTTAGGTGCTGAATGGTTACACATTCTTGTAAATAGTTCTGTTATTTTAAATGTTGGGTCTGTTTGTGCTTCTCCATCTACTATATATACTTGTTATATCATCTAACAAGTTTGGTAATTTTTCCTCTACTCTTTTTGTTCCTCGTGCTGAAAAATTATCTACTATTGGCTCTCCTGTCTCTAACTCCTGTTTCCCCTTTTTTATTGTCTCATGATTCCAATGAAACTCTCTCTCCACATAATACTGTCCTCCATGTCCCAATGTTTTTACCACACGAGCCATAAATACTCGTCTCTGGGTACCTTTTAATATTTTTGCCGTCTCTTTATATAGCTCTTCTTCTGCTTTTGTTATCTCTCTCATGCGTGAAATTATACTTTAGTTTTGATGGGTTTTTGGTTGGGGTAGCCTTAACTAAAAGATGTACATGATCTATTTGCACATTCAACTCTACAATATCACACTTTTTCTGATTTAAATATGCCCTAATTAACTCCTTTACATCTTTTGCCAACTCTCCCTTTAATATCTTGTTCCTGTATTTTGGAACCCAGACTATATGATACTGGCAATGCCATATACTTTGTGATAACCTTTTAAATCTACTCAATAGAATAAAAATTGCAAAATGTTTTGAAGAAATTTTAGAGACTCATAAAAGCCATATCTAGATAATTAATCATAACTTTTAAGTGCATTAACATAAAGATATTGATGATCTTCTGGGATAGTGTTATAAATAAGCTTCGCTAACTCTCTTATCTCCCAAAGAGCCGCTTTATCGCTTCTTAATGCTATGAAGTTTTGTAAACTTCTAGCATTTATAGTCCAAGTTAACTCACTCTTGTAGCTCTCAGGTAGGCAGTATTTTGCTTTGTCGTTTGAGATGCCTTTTTTTAGGACTTTTCGAAGATTTTCTAAAGCTTTTATGCTCATCTCATCTACTATCTGTTCATCTGTAAAAACTAGATATTTTGAGGCTCTTTTTTTATCATCGACTGCAAAGCTCTCTTCGTTTTTTAACTCTTTTAGGGTGTATCTTGTGCTTTTTACTGAAAGTGAGGCTATTCTGTGTCTTGCTAATTCTTGTAAAAGTGCACGAGAGATGCCAGCTAGATAAAAAGTATAGACTAGATGCTCAAGTGTAGAGCTGTGTTTAAATTTGTTTCCAACTCTATCTATGAGTTCTCTATCTTTCTCTCCCCCGTTGTCACTTTTGTCAAAACTTTGCCAGCAAGTACGAATTGCATTTGAACAAACTACCAAGGGGGTGTGATGATGAAGAGTTATGGTCATTGTATTAGTCCTAAAGATTAAAAAAATAGGACTAGTATATCAATTTATTGTTTAAGTTGTAGAAGTGTGTTTAGCATCTGATCTGATGTTGTTATAGTTTTTGAGTTTGCTTGAAAACCTCTTTGAATAACTATAAGTTGTGTAAGTGAACGACTCAAATCGACATTTGACATCTCTAAAGCACTTGATTGGATAAATCCTCTACCACCAGATGCAGCTGAACCGATGACTGGAGCACCTGAGTTTGCTGTTTGTACAAAAGTATTTCCACCATCACTCTCTAATCCGATGTTATTTGTAAATTTTGCCATTGACATCTGACCTAGACCAAAACTTCTACCATTAGTAAAACTTCCAACAAGTGTTCCAGACTCATCAATCCTAATACCATCTAAATCTCCACCTGTAAAACCATCTTGACTAATTCCAGTAGTATCAGATTTTTTATCAAAACTTGTAACCCCATCAAGCTCATTTGCAGAACCAAAATTCATTTGAATAGTCTGATTTGGAGCTGAACCATTGTTTGCTGTGTATGTTATACTTGTTGGAGTATAAGATGCGAGTGAACCATCTGAGTTAAAGATGATTTGCCCTTCAACTTCATTTGCACGAGTCAATCCTCCAATATCTCCAGGTTCAGGAACTATTATCTTCATATCCCAAGTTGAACCTACTTTTATGCCGTTGTTATCATATACAAATCCAGATTTTCTAAACTCTGTTCTAACAGTATGTTTAGTACCAAGTGAATCAAATACATCAATACTAGATGCATGTGTTGCTGCATTTATCTCTTGTGATATTTTTATACCATTACTTCCTGCACTTAAATTTCCAGCGATTGATCTTATTGTTGTTGCAAAAAGTTTATTTTCATCAGTAGTTGGATCTATTATTGCTCCTGCTTGAATGCTTAGGTTATTACCAGCGACATCACTATTGTTTATCTCATATTTTCCCTCTTTATTTATAGAAACTGTGGCAGTTGGAGATGTATTTTGAAGGTGATCTTGCAAACCTTTTCTAAAATCTTCAGTTGTTCTAAAATAGTATGCATCAACATTGACAGGATTACCAAGAACATCAAGAGCAGGAGTTCCATCTGGATTTAATTTAGGCTCATTTATAGTCATATTTGCCAAGTCGTTATCAGAAGTATAACGAAAGTACATAGAGCTAGCTCCCCCATTAAAGCTAACCTCAACACCTTGTCCTCCAGATGCACCTGTTACAGTAGGAGGAGTGGTTGCTAAATCTTTGGTAACTGTGGCAGGAGAGATATTAAAAGACTCTCCATCAGCTGTAAAAAGTACATTAAAATCATCAACTTTTTCAGGGTCTTTTCCACCAGCTAAACCATCCGTGCTATTTAGTTCACGGATAACAGACTTTTTTTCGATAGCATTACCTGTATTTAGGTTTGCTTTGATATTGACGACAGAAGTTTCACGAGCAGGAGTTGTAAGTCCAGGAGGAATAGTGATATTTCCAATAGGTGCAGTTGAGTCAATTTGTCCTGTTACATCATCTCTAACCCAACCTTGAGCAATTAATCCTTGGTTATTTACAAAATTTCCATTTGCATCAAAAACAAAATCTCCACTTCTTGTATATTTATAAGTTGTTCCAGCATCTGCACTTACAACAAAAAAGCCATTCCCTTGGATTGCAAGGTCAGTGTTTTTACTTGTTGTTTGGATTGAACCTTGTGAAAACATTCTTGTAACTGAGTTTATCTCTGTTCCTAAACCTACTTGCATAGGGTTTCTACCACCACCTCCACCTTGTGGTGCTGTTGCAATTTTTGCAGATTGTGAAAGAAGATCTGAAAAGTTTGCACGGCTAAACTTAAATCCACTTGTGTTTACATTCGCAATATTATTACCCTCAACATCCATCGCTATTTGGTGTGCTTGTAGACCAGTTACGCCGGCCCATAATGATCTCATCATTTTTAAATCCTTATTAAAATTATATTTTTTTAACTCTATATTAAACAGTAGAGCAACTATCGTGCCTAAAAATAGACAAATTAAACTATTAAAATTTACTTCTTCATGTTTATCGCATTTTGTATCATTTGATCACTTGTTGTGATACTTTTTGCACTTGCATCAAATGCTTTTTGTATTACTAATAGTTCAGTTAGAGCAGTCGATAGATCAACATTTGACATCTCTAATTTTTTGTTTGAGATGCCAGCACTCTGTATAGGATTTCCATTTTTATCTCTATAAAACATAGCATTTCCACTATTTGCCGTCTCTTTAAAATATACAGGATTAGCTTGTTCTAATCCTGCATCGTTTTGAAAGTTGTAAATTGCAATTTTAGAGACAGCAACTGTTTGTCCGTTGTCAAAACTTGCAACAATAACTCCATCATCACTTATTCCGTAATCTTTAAGATTTCCCTCTTTATGTCCATCTTTTGTTGTGTTTCTATCGCTTTTAAATCCACTAAGTGAAACAAGCCCATCAAAACCAGAGTTTGCACTATTTGGGTCATAAAATGTACCAAAATCTAAGACTACAGGTGAGCCATTGTTATCAATTTCTGTTAGAGTATTTGACAAAATTGCTCCTCTTTCATTAAAAGAGATTTGCCCATCTTTTGTACTTAAAGGATTTCTATCACTATCTTTTACAACGGCTTTTGTTGTCCACTGTGTCCCATTGGTAGTTGAAGGTACTATTTTTGTTAAAGTTATTTCCAAAGAGTTCTCATCTCCATTTGCATCTATTATGTTTGTTCTATAAACTTCTACATTTGGAACCTCTTCATGTTCTCCACTAAGGGCTGAAAACTTAGTTACTATATCTGTGTTTAAACTTCCTTCAAATTTTACATTTGTTGTTGGTTTTGATGGTATAATAAGATTGTCTGGTATTTTAATTTTTGTTTGTTCATTTGCTATGCCATATACAATATTTTGTAAAGGGTTCTCTTTTACAATATTTTCAGTTATATTATTTGCAGAAGTTCCTGTGACATAATTTCCTTCATTGTCAACCAAAAAACCATCTCTATCTTTTTGAAATGCTCCTGCCCTTGTATAAAACTTGTCACCATTTTTATCAGTAACTCCAAACCAACCATCACCGTTTATTGCTAAATCAAATTCACTTTCAGTTGCGATAGTAGTTCCTTTTGCAAAGTTTGTTGTAGTTGTTTGTACTGTACTTCCAAGCCCAACATCACTAGCAACAGAATCAAAATATGAGTTGGCTTTTTGCTGATTAAAGATATTAGAAAACTCAGGAGTACTTGCTTTGAATCCTGCTGTGTTGACACCTGTTATATTGTTTGACCAGACATCTATACCAAATTGATGAGATTGGATACCAGAAACACCATTGTAAAATGAGCTATTCATTATACTGTTTCCTCTTCCTCATCTTTTTCATCTTCAGCCACTTCTTCTTCAACTATTTCAACCTCTTCTTTATCAAATATTTCTTTCACATGTTCAAATGAAACATAAGTTCCACCAAGTTTTAGAAAAGTCTCAGAGCCTTCAAACTTAACAGACTCTATTTTGTGTGAGCCAAATTCTCCTTTTAATTTAACACCATCTTCATTTAGATAATTTGCGACAACTGTATGAGAACCACTTTTTACATATTCGCCTGCATCGTTTGTTCCATCCCAGTTAAAAGATTGTTTACCTGCATCTTTTTCTTCAATTTTTAAAGTTTTTACTAAAAAGAAGTTTTCATCATAAATTTTTACTGTTCCACTCTTAACATCTTCCGCAAAATCAAGTTCAAAATTGATTGCATTTGGTTTTCCTGCAGAGTCATTTGTAAGAGCTAGAGTATTTTCAAGTTTTGCATATTTACCGATAGAAGAGACTGCTGAAAAGTTTTGATTATTTGCAAAACTAGCTGTTAATGCTTCTAATGCTTTGTTTGTCTTATCTTGAGACTCTAGTTGAGCTAGTTGTGAAGTTTGAGACAAAATCTTATCACTATCCATTGGTGAAGTTGGATCTTGATGTTGAAGTTCTGTCAAAAGAAGTTTCATAAAATCATCTTTACCCATAATACTTTTAGGGTTTACCGCTGTATCAGTTGCCGTTCCAAATCCACTTAAACTATTTATACTATCTGCCATTTTTTATCCTTTATCCATATTGTGGAACGATCATCTCGAATCCATCTGTTTCTTGTTTTTCTTCAAAATCATCAAAAACATTTTTGCCATTTTTTTGATGATTAGAGTTTTGATCTTTTTGTTTTCCATCTCCAAAATTCATCTGAAGATCTGAAAAACCCATACTTATAAGCGAATTTTTAAATTCAACTTGATTTTGTGCAAACATAGCAATTGTGTTTGCATTTGAATTGATATTTACTTGTAAATTATTTCCTCTACTTATCAAAGTAACATCAACCTCTCCCATTCCAGCTGGTTTTAACTCCATTTTTATTTTCATCAAAGGTGCTTTATAGTTCTCTACTTTCTCTTTAAACTCCGCAGCAAAAGAGCCAAAAGTTCTTTTTAAATCAGGTGCATCTTTTGTCTTTTCAACAAGAGATGTTTTTATGTCAGTATTTACTACTGTTTTATCACTTGACTCTTTGTTTTCAACAATTGCAATCTCTTTTTTATCTATCATAGTTTCAGTTTTTATAGTATTTATCTGTGTTTGCTCTATTTTTTTCAAATTTAAAGCTGTTTCAAAATTACTTTTTACAACTTTTTGTTTATCTCTTTGTATTGATTCATCTGTTTTTACAATTTTTGTTTCAAGCTGAGGTTGCTCTTTTTTTATCTCTTTAGTTTCGGTTAGTAGAGATTTAGTTTCAACAATCTTTGCATCTGTTGGTTTGATATCTATTGTTTCAATAATTTTTACATCCATTGGTTTTATATCTTTTTTATCAACTATTGTCGATTTAGTTTCAACAATCTTTACATCTATGTTTTCAGTTGTTAGAGTTTTTAATGTTTTAGTTTCAACTACTTTATCTTGTATTGGAGTTACCTCATTTTTTATAGTGATTATTTTTTTCTCTACCTTTTCTTCGCTTTTAGATACTTGTGTTATAAGAGGTTTTGTTACCTCTTTTGAAGCTAGCAGAGTTTGTAAAATAGTTGTTTTTTGTTTAGAATCTTTTATTATCTCTTTTGGATTTATTAAAGCTGCAACACTTTTTTCAGTTTTTACATCTAATTGTTTCTCTATGAGTTTGAAAATTTCTTCACTTTTTATCTTTTGAACTATCTTTTTATCTTTTGAATCTAAAGCTGCCTCTTCTTTGAAAAACTGGAAATTTTTTACTTCTATGTCATTTTTCTTAGCTATTTTTAAAAGATCTTTGATAGTTTTTGCTGATTTAAATTCTTCAGCAATTTCTGGTTTGGCTAAAGCTAATTTTAATGATTTTGAATCAGTTGGAAAATTTGCTAAATCTTCACCATTTTTAAGCTTCATTGCAATTTTTAGTAAATCTTGAATTGGGACTTGCCCAATTTGATGTTCAGTAAAAAGTTTTCCATCTGAAAATTCAGATATACTCTCCTCTTTTTTTTCAAATTCACTAGATAAACTTAGAAGTTTTGAGAGTAAAAACTTTTTGTTATTGCTCTCTTTTGTATCAGAGATAATACTCTCTATGATATTTTCAAAAAACTCTTTCCCCTCTTCATCTTTTGTATCTTTACCTTTTTTATCGATCAATTTAATATCTTTGTTTTCTACTTGAGGTATTGCAGTTACTATACTCATATTGTCACCTATATCTTTATTTTATGATTTAAAAGCAATTTATGTGCCAAAACTTCCAATTTTTAGTTTTTTAGGCTATAATCCGCGAAAAACTTAATTAGGACACGCATGAAAGAGATAAGAAATATAGCAGTAATTGCTCATGTTGATCACGGTAAAACAACATTAGTAGATGAACTTTTAAAACAATCAGGAACATTTGATACTCATAAACAGATGGATGAGAGGGTTATGGATAGTGATGATTTGGAAAAAGAGAGAGGCATAACTATACTTGCTAAAAACACAGCAATTACCTATAAAGATTTTAAAATTAATATCATCGATACCCCAGGACATGCTGATTTTGGTGGAGAGGTTGAGCGAGTTTTAAAGATGGTAGATAGTGTTCTTTTGCTTGTGGATGCACAAGAGGGTGTTATGCCTCAAACAAAATTTGTTGTTAAAAAAGCACTTGAGCTTGGGATTAGACCAATTGTTGTTATAAATAAGATAGACAAAGATGCAGCAGAGCCTGATCGTGTTGTTGATGAGATTTTTGATCTATTTGTGGCACTAGATGCAAATGATAATCAACTAGAGTTTCCAATAGTTTATGCGGCTGCCAAAAATGGTTATGCAAAAATGAGCCTTGAAGATGAAAATAAAGATATAACACCTATTTTTGATACGATTATAAAAGAAGTCCCAGCTCCGCAAGGAAGTGTTGATAACCCTCTTCAACTTCAAGTTTTTACACTAGATTATGATAACTTTGTAGGAAAGATAGGAATTGCTAGAATTTTTAATGGAAAAGTTTCTAAAAATCAAAATGTTACACTCATAAAAGCAGATGGAGAGAAGATAAATGGTCGAATCTCAAAGCTTATCGGTTTTCATGGACTTGATCGTATAGATATAGATGAAGCAGTTAGTGGTGATATCATCGCAGTTGCTGGTTTTGAAACTTTAAATGTTGGAGATACTCTAGCAGATCCAAGCAATGCAGTAGGACTAGATCCACTTCACATAGAGGAGCCTACACTTTCTGTTGTAATGTCTGTAAACAACTCTCCACTAGCAGGAACAGAAGGAAAGTTTGTAACTTCAAATAAAATAGTAGAGAGATTAGAATCAGAGATGCAAACAAACATCGCTATGAAATATGAAAGTAGCGGAGAAGGTTCTTTTAAAGTAAGCGGTCGTGGAGAGCTTCAAATAACTATATTGGCAGAAAACATGAGAAGAGAGGGGTTTGAGTTCTCTCTTGGTCGTCCTGAGGTAATTATCAAAGAGGAAAATGGTGTAAAGATGGAGCCGTTTGAACATCTAGTTATAGATGCACCAGATGATTGTACTGGTACGGTTATAGAAAAACTTGGTAAGAAAAAAGGTGAGATGACTAGCATGACACCAACTGGTGATGGTCAAACAAGATTAGAATTTGAAATCCCTGCTCGTGGGCTTATTGGTTTTAGAAGTCAGTTTTTAACTGATACTAAAGGTGAAGGTGTTATGAACCACTCATTTTTAGATTATCGTCCTTTAACAAGTGGTGTTGAAAATAGAATGAACGGAGCATTGGTTTCTATGGAAAATGGAGCAGCTTTGGGATTTTCTATCTTTAACTTACAAGAGAGGGGATCTATGTTTATCAAACCTCAAGATAAAGTGTATGGCGGTATGATTATAGGTGAACACTCAAGAAGCAATGACCTTGATGTAAACCCAATCAAAGGAAAACAGCTTAGCAATGTTCGTTCATCTGGAGCTGATGATGCTATAAAACTTGTCCCTCCTCGTATCATGACACTAGAGAAAGCTTTAGAGTGGATTGAAGAGGATGAGCTTGTTGAGATAACACCACAGAGTATTCGTGTGAGAAAAAAGCATCTTGACCCAACAACTAGAAAAAGATTAGCAAAAAAAGCAAAAGGATAAAAAGTGGGAAAATTACTCAAACTTTTAAAGTACCTGCCAATGATACTTATGGTGCTTCGTAGGTTTAAAAAATAGTTAAAAGCCCCTATTGATTTCTAACCTGATAGGCTTCTTTAGCTATCGTGGTAGATTATCAATGTGGTGGACTATTATAAATACATCACGAAATCAAAACTTCATATCCTTTAAAATCTCTTGTATAACTTCATAAGTTTTAAAAACAGATACAAGCTCTACTTTTTCTGATGTTGAATGGGGTGATTTTATGTTTGGTCCGATAGAAGTTATCTCTAGATTTGGATATTTTTTAGAAATTATTGCACACTCTAATCCTGCATGTATGGCTTTAAATTTACTTTTGTCAAAAACCTTTATCATCGCTTTTTCTACCTCTTTTGAAAAGCTGTTTATCTGCGGTTTCCAAGCTGGGTATTTTCCTTCACATTTTACATCTAAACTGAACTCTTTAAAATACTTTTCATAATCTTTTTGAATATTTTCTAAACCTTTATCGTCCATAGCTCTAGCACTTGTTTGGATTTTAAGCTCTCCATCTTCTAAAGTTACAAGAGCTAAGTTTATACTCTCATTTGGTATATTTAACTCATCATTAAAAGAGATTACTCCATCTTTAAAATTATCAAGAATTTTTATAATCTCTCCTCCTTTAACAACTTCAAAATCTCCATCAATTTTCTTTACATCTATATATTTTTGACTTTTAAGCTCACTTTTACAAAAAACTATGGCTTGTAGATTTACAGGAATTGAGTTTATCCTCTCTCCTGCTTTTATAGATGCAATTTGTATATCTTTATCTTTTAAAAACTTAGCAAAAAGTTTTATGGCATTTGGTATGTTTTTATCTATATCAACACCAGAATGACCGCCTTTTAGCCCACTGATAGTTATCTCATAAAACTCTTTAGATTGTAAAAAACTATCATAACTTTTTGAAGCCTCTATATCAACTCCACCAGCACAACCTATATAAACCTCAGCCTCATCTTCACTATCAAGATTTAGCATCTGTTTTGCTTCAAGCTCAAACTCTAAAGAACTTGCCCCTATAAGACCAACTTCTTCATCATTGGTAAATAAAAATTCACACTCTTTTTGCTCATCTATCAAAGCCATCATCATAGCAATCGCCATGCCGTTATCAGCCCCCAAGGTTGAATCTTTTGCCATCATCCAGCCATCTTTTATATAAGTTTCAATTTTAGGAGCCTCTCCTACACAAACCATGTCATAATGTGCTTGAAAAATTAATTTTGAAGTTCCTTTTTTAATGAGAATATTATCAGCACTATCCACCAAAACTTCATAACCTCTTTGTTTAGAAAAAGAGACTAAAAAATCTTTTAGTTTTGATGTGTCAAAAGAGCAGTGGGGGATTTGTGTAATTTGTTGAAAATAATCTAGAATTTTTTGCATCAGTATCCTTTTTCAAAAGGATACCAAAAAGTTTAAAATTTTACCACCCTAAAGCCAATGTCAACAGATACCTTCTATCTGTCAACTGCCCACTAGCAGCTCCTACCTCTTCCCCATAAGTTGACAACCCCAAAGAGAAAACTGGCAAATCAAAATCTAATCCAGCAGTTAAGTTTCCTTGATAAAGCCCTGTATTTAAAGTAATTGTTGTATTTTTACCATTTACCAATGCTGTGCTTGCTCCAATTTTTAATCTCTTTATAAAATCTTCATCTTCATTATTTTGAAGTACATCAGAATAATCAAGAGCAAATATCCAATTGCTCAAATAGTCAAACTCAGGACTTATAGAAGCCCCTAGATTTACAGTCATTGGTATCTTTCCAGCTTCACCAAAATCAAGATCTCCTATATTTAAAATTGAAAACCCTACTTTTGGATTTAGTTTTGTATCTCCTGCAAACTCTCCCATCTCATAGATAGCACCCAAATCAAAACCAAAAGCAGTTCCATCTTTTAGATACTCATCTTCTACAAACTTATCAAAATCTTCACTATTTTCAACAATCTCTCTTGTTGTAAAGTTATGTTTTACATTTGTTCTTTTTCCAAATTTCATAGCACCTGCTAGTTTTAATCTATCGTGGTCAAACATCTCTTGACTTAAATAATCCAAAGATATACCAATAATTCCCAAAACATAAGTATCTGCATTTACTTCAATCGCCCCAGAACTTGCAAAACCCTGATGTGTTGTATAGTTTATATTTGAACCAATAGCGATACCACCACCAATGGCATAATTGCCTTGGTTATAAGCAACTGAACTAAAGTTATTTACAGATAGATGAACAGGCTCCCCTATATACTCTTTTATAACATTGTTGATAGCAATGCTCTTCTCCTCATCACTCCCTTCAATATCAGTAGCATCACTTAAATCAGATGCAAAATCAAAAGAGTTAGCACCAACTCCCAAAGTAGTTTTTAATAAATTAACTTCATAATCATTTTTTTTCATATATGATAATCCCGCTGGATTACTAAAAAGTGAAGCTGCACCTCCTCCAACAGCAACATCTGCTCCACCTCTACTCAAAACAGTTGGATCTTTATATAGAGCTGGATACTCAAAACTTTGTGCAACTATAGCGGTTGTTAAAATAGTTGATAATAGTAGTGTTTTTTTCATCTTTTAGCCTTTTTATTTTTTTAAGTATTCAGAAATCTCTTCTAAGGTAATTTCACCATCCTTGTCAGCATCTAAATCATCTTTATACTCTCTTGTACTTTTACTAACATCATCTTTATCTGATTTTGCTACATTGATGATATTTTCAAGACCATTATTTACAGCATAGACTAATTGATCATTTACATTCATAGTTTGGTTTCCATCAATGATAGGACAAGGAAAATAGTTTACTCCAATAGTAGTATCATCTGCTTCATAATATGTAAAGTCCAATTTACAAACACCCTCTGTAACAACAGGAGAGTTTGGAGTTTGATCATTTGTTATCAATTTATAATAGACATTATCTCCCATCTCTTCGCTCCCTACTGTAATTTTTATAAGCTCAAATGTAAAATCATTACCATCTTTAGTAAAAGTTTTATCTCCAATGGTGGTATCTCTTGTGATATAACCATCAGAAAGTCCTTTAACTTCAGGCTCTTTTCCCAAAGCATAATCAATAGCATCGGTTGCTGCATCTACACTATCTGCTTGATTATTTTTATTTTTATCATCTTGGGGAGTCAATAGTGAACTATCCTGCCATTTATCTACCTCATCAGAACCGCCAAAAATCAGATCAATACTATTTGCAGTTTGACTAACTTGCATAAGTCCAGTATAAAAACAGCTATCTTTTACAATAGAACTAGAGTTACTTAAATCTTTACATTCTCCCTTAGTTACACTATTGTAGCTATCATTTGCTCTATTAAAACTTATTATGCTTTCACTAGGATTCGCTGATCTTGAGCTTTTTACAAAAGAGCCAAACCCATCATCTCCATCAGCACTTTCACTCTCAAGCATACTATTTATAATCTCTATCGTAGTAAAGCCTGCTTTTCCAAGATATGCTGCTGCTATGTTCATGTTTTTCTCATCATCACTAAAACCACACTGTTTATCTTCTGTCTCTAATGTTTTTAAAACTTTAGCATATTCACCCTTATCAAGTGAATTTAAAACACCAAATTTACACTCATTTTCATTCTCCCCACAACCACTTATAAATAACCCCGCTACCAATAACAACGAATATCCAAATTTCATACTAAGCCCTTAATATTATATTTTTGTACAAATCGGATTTTTGAAATTAAACTTTAATATTATTAATTAGGCAGCTACCTTCTGTATAGCTTTTGTATAGACAAACCCTATTTTTTGATTTACAAACATAATTTCATCTTCCATTTTTGTAAAATACTCTCCAATTTGATATGGAGTAATTATGATATTATAATCTGCAAAAGCACTAATTAACTCTCTTTGTGAGGGATGTTTTAAATATCTATTCATACCTACTTTTATAAAATTCTCATTCTCTTTTGATAGTGAAACTGCTACTTTTTTTATCTTTATGAAAAGTTTGTCACTAAGCTCATCACTCTCTTGGTTTTGATGATGATACTCCTTTTTAGAAAGATCTTTTGGTGTATCACTTTTAACTATATTATTTGAACTATTTTCACTGTTATCGTTGTTGTAGCTTTTTATCTTTACCATTTTTCTAGTATTTGCTTGTACTTTTGGTGTACCGTTTACATTTGGATTTGATTTTACGATCATAAAAAGTAAAAAAGCTAAAAATCCATCAACTATCTCCCCTCCAATTGCGACAATAAGCCCTATATATTTGTATCTATCTATAATATCTCTGTTATTATTAGACTCTTGTTTGTAGTGTGTTATCAAATCTTCGGTAGCTCTATCTGCTTTTTGCATCTGCTCTTGTTGGGTTTTATTTGCTGTATCAATTTTTCTGTTTAATTTATCTTGTAAATTTGAGATTTTTTTATCTAAGTTAGAGATTTTTCTATTCCATTTATCCTCAATTTTTGAAATTTTCTTGGCACTTTGTAGTTTTTTATTTGCTATATAAGTTCTATACATCTTAGCATCTCTTCCCAAGATATAACTATCTAATGCATCTTCTATCAATCTTATCTCTTTTTGTTTTGCTCTGTTATAGTTTTTTCTACTGAGAAATAAAGCTTTTAATGCATTAGTTTCAATCTCGGTGTTTATGTTTGTAGATACAAAAGAGGAGTGGTTTTCCATCTTTTTCTCTTTTAACTTATAGATAACACTATCTTGAAGCTGTGCATCCATATACCTAAAAGAAAAGTCTGCAATCTTTTGAACACCTTTTGCATTTACAATGATAAGAACCAAAATGATAAACAATGCTCCCAAAGCTTGCCAAGTTCTATTGCTTCCTGATGAAAATATAGCTCCTTTTATAGTAGCAATCTTCGCCTCTTCTCCAAAAAAAGCTACAAATAATCCAAGTATCAATGCAAAAAACAAAGCCACATAGTAAAAATCAACACCCACAACAGGAGCAAACCCAAACCCTCTTACAAATTCTGCTACGATAAAAGCAATCGCAACGGTAGTAACAGTGATAAACAGATACCCAACAAAGTTCCTAAATCTACTAAATAGATATATACTCATATCTCCAACAACGGTTACTGATTGGTTCATCTCATTTACAAATTTATCCATTTTTTTGTATTTTGAACTATTCAAGTCTACTCCTTTTATTTAATTTTATTTCAAAACAGAATATATAATATTATTGTTTTAAATAAAGTTAAATAAATTCATTAAATATTTTCATATTGAAATATAAAAGCTATTTTTGTTATAATAAGTTTCAAAATGAAATATAAACCTGAATTCGACAGAGTATCATAGTCACAGTAAAATGAGGTTTTTCATAGGCGAAGTTAAATTTTGCAGGACTAACAGGTTAGTTCAAAAAATTTAACAAAGCATATGGGAAACCTCATTTTACCCGAAGGGAAGCCTAGAAATAGGCAATCTTTAAAAGATAAAACTTTTGAGTTAGCTATGGCTAGCCCTACAAGTTTTATCTTTTAAACCTTACCTATTTCTAGGCTTCTGTGACTATGATACTCTGTCGAATTCAGGTTTAAAGGAGTTTATATGTTTTACTTAAAAGATTTATTACCAAAAATCAAAGATATTATCTCAAAAGAGTTAGGAGATAAAAAAGTATACGATAAAGATGTTGCATCCGCACTTAATATAAATCGACCTACATTTA
>JAMOMC010000035.1 GCA_027068765.1 Campylobacterales bacterium | reverse complement strand
AAAAAAATCTTTCCAAGTTAAAAGAGAGACTTCAAGGTAAAAAATCTAAGAACTCCCCTTTAAAACTTAGGTTTTTAGAGTTTTTTATCGTTTAAAATATAAAAAACCCAACTCTTTTGCTTTAAAATAATAATCAAGACTAATCTCATAAACATTTAGTTCACCAGTATCTGCACCACAAACTTGTATGCGATCTAAGCCATCATTTGCAGTATGCATACTGATAACTTCATCTAACTCTTTAGCCATATCCTCTAAAGATATTCCACTATCTGGTTCACACTGTTTTGATTGTGCATATTTGTATACAAATACACTATTTACTTTAGAGATGCTATATATAGCTAGATTAGTCTGTGATACATAAGACCACTCTTTATCATAAGTGCTACTTGCAATAGTGATAAGTTTTGTATCTTGAGAAAATATCTCTTTTTGTAAGATAGTTTGCAGTTGATATATGCCACCACCCTCTATCTCTGTGAACTCTTTTGTACTGCTTAAATCTTGTATTTTTTCCCATGAGCTATTGTCTGTATATCTATATAGAGCTCCATTTTCTACTAAATACTCTGCACCCATGTTTTTCATCGTATATGGTGTATATCCTGATGTGTGATCATTATCAATGTCAATATAGTATTGATGATGTTTGATTTTGTAATCATCAAATTCATCCCATTTGCTAATAAAATAGAGGTTTAGATTTTCTTGTCCCATCCCATAAGTAGTATATTTTGATAAGCCTATAAATTTAAAACTAAAATCATCATTTCCGACTTTTGTAAAAATTGTCTGGTTGCTTACCGCAATTTCAGTCCAAGTATCATCAAGTGCCATAGCTCTTGCATTAAAAATAGATACATTTGCTCCAAAAGTATCTAGTGGTACTTTTGTTGAATTTATAATTCCTATATCATAGTCAATTGTGTTACCAACCATCTCCCATGACCAATCATATTCACCATCGCCTGTATATTTATAAATTCTATTATCTTCTATAAGATATTCTGCTCCTATACTATAAGCTCCAAAAGCTGTATAGCCACTTGTGCTATCTTGATCAATATCTATATATATAAGAGAGTGTGCACTTTTTGGGTTTATATTAAATATATAATAACTTTCATCATTTGATATATTGAGTGTTATATCCTGATTTGCAATTATCGCCCTTGTAAATGTGTGTGGCTGGAAAGAAGTGCCTGTAATCTTTGCATCAGCTTTGTTAGTGTCATTTCCGCATCCAATTATCATAGAAGCAGCAAGCATTATAGTTAAACTATATATAACCTTTTTTATCATTTTGACCCCTTTAGTAAAATTTAGATTACAATTATATCAAGTATATAATCATAAGAAACTTTAATATCTTATTTAGTTTTATCCGTCACAAACTCTATAAAAACTTTGATATAATGAAGGCACAAGAGATGCAAGAGGATAAAATTTAATCTAAACTATGACAAATGAACAATTGATTTTAAAACTCTCCCCTTTGGAGCAAACTTTTTTAAAACAGAAGATAGATCTTTATAATTTCTCTTATCAAGAGACAAAACAGCTTATAGAGATGGCTATTGATCTTGAAATGTGGGATGAAAAAACTCTTTCAAAACTTTGGGATGATAGTAAGAAAGATAAACTTCAAGGTAAAAATCTAAGAACTGCTCTTTTAAAACATATAAAAACATATTATTTAGAGCTTAAAAATTCTCCAAATAGTTATAAAAACTTTACACAAACAAAAATCAAAGCCCCAAAAATCAAACTTGCATCTGAAGATAAAAAAGATTTAGGTTTTGGCATCTGTCCTGTTGCATCTCCTAAAACTAGATGTTGTAACCTTATGACACTAGATGTAGTTGAGAGTTGCGGGTTTGATTGTAGTTACTGCTCTATTCAATCTTTTTACAATGAAGGCAAAATTACTTTTGATACTTCACTAAAAGAAAAACTTGAGCAAATAAAACTTGACAAAAACGAGCTTTATCACATAGGCACAGGTCAATCCTCAGACTCTTTGATGTGGGGAAATCGTTTTGACAACTTAGAGCATTTGGTAGATTTTGCTAGAAAAAATCCAAATGTGATGTTAGAGTTTAAAACAAAATCTGACAATATCTCTTATTTTTTACAGCAAAAAAACCTACCTAAAAACCTCCTTTTTACTTGGTCTTTAAATCCACAAATCATCATAGACAAAGAGGAGCATTTAACAGCATCTCTTGAAGATAGACTATCTTCTGCTAAAAAGCTTCAAGAACATGGGTGTTTGGTAGGTTTTCATTTTCATCCCATGATATATATAGAAAATTGGCAAGACGAATATGGGGCGATTTTTGAAAAACTTCTTTTTATGTTTGATCCAAAAAAAGTAGCACTTATCTCATTTGGAACACTTACATTTATAAAACCTATTATAAAATTAATACGCCAAAGAGATTTTAAGACTAAAATTTTACAAATCCCACTCATAGATGCAAATGGTAAATTTTCCTATCCACAAGATATAAAAAAAGAGATGTTCAAGTTTGCATATGACTCTTTTCCTCCTTGGCATAAAGAGGTCTATTTTTATATGTGTATGGAAGATCCAAAGCTTTGGAAAGAGGTATTTGGATATGAGTATCCTACAAATGAGAGTTTTGAGATGGATATGAAGTTTAGTTATATAAGGAAAATATTGTGAAAAAAATTAAAGTTTTACAGTTGATTACTGGGCTTCCACTTGGAGGAGCTGAAAAAGTTTTGTTAGATCTTTGTAGTAATTTAGATAAAGATACAATTGAAAATCATGTAATTGGGCTTAATGATGAAGTAGATTTTAAAGAAGATTTTATACAAAATAAAATCATAGTAAAAAATTTAAATATGACAAGAAATTTAAAAAGCTTTTTAAAAACAGCAAAATTTTTAAATAATTACATTAAAGATAAGAAGATAGATATTTTACATGCTCATATGTTTCATCCTTTGATTTTTGCTTTTATTTTAAAAATTAAGCATCCAAAACTAAAAATAGTATTTACTTCACACAATATAAATATAGGCTCAAAATCAAGAGAGATGCTTACTTTTTTACTTAAGCCTTTTAGAGATATAGATGTTGTTTTTTCAAAAGATATGATTACAAAAATGTATAAAAAGGATACAAGAGTTATCCCAAATGGCATAGATGTTTCGGTTTATAATGAAGATGTGAAGAAAAATGAAAAATTTACATTCATTTCTGTTGGGATATTAAGAGAGCAGAAAAATCAGCTTTTTTTACCCTCATGTGCTAGCTATCTCAAAGACAAGGGTATCAAAAACTTTGAAATCGCCATAGTGGGAGGAGCAGATGCAAGTGGCGATATGCGAGAAGAGATACATCAAGAGATTATAAAACATGATGTTTTAAAAGAGATAAATATGATGGGTCCTAGACGAGATATACCAGAGCTTTTACAAAAAGCCCACTGCTTTGTTATGCCATCAAATTTTGAAGGATTGCCAATTGCACTTTTAGAAGCAGGAGCTAGCAATATTCCTATTATTTCAACACCAGTTGGTGCAATACCTTCAATTATAGATGAGAGTTGTGGTTATCTGTCAAATCTTGATAATTTTGCAAAAACCATGTTTGAAGTTATGCAAAATCAAACTTTAGCTGCAAAAAAAGCAGCAAAACTTAAAACAAAAATTGAAAAAGAGTTCTCTATAAAAAGCATGGCTAAAGCTCATGAAGAGATTTATAGTTACATTAAGTTACAAAAGTAAAAAAATATAAACCTTTAATAGATATAAAATATTTTACTAAGTTTTAATATGGTAAACTAAACTTATCTTAAAAATAAGCGAGGTTATATTATGTTGTTCAAATCTTTACAAAAGTCATATAAATTTTCTATGCCGATGGTGGCTATAATATTTATAATTATTTTTTCTACACAATCTGAGGCTAGAATGGGAAAAAGTATCTTTAATGGTGCACCAACAGCTGATCAATGTAAATTGTGTCATGGGGCAAATGGAGTACAACCGCATCCTGTACTACAAACAGTAACAGCAGATTTACATCATATGCGAGTAGGTAAAGAGGTTGAAGGGCTTGCAAATGGAAGACATAGCACAGTTGCACCAGGAGATACTTCAACAGGAGAGTATAGCTGTATGAGTTGTCATGTTTTTGATGATGAGGTTGGTTTTTATGCTGAGAAAAACTGTTTAGTTTGTCATAATGCATCATCAGTTACTGGTATGCCTATGCGAGGAGGAAATGTACACCATAGCACACAGACATTTTATAATCGCGATTGTCGTTCATGTCACAATTTTTTATCAGGAGATGTTAGCTCTAGTAGCAACTCTTTTAGTAGAAGTAGAGGAATGCGTAGGAGATAATTTTATTATCCTCCCAACTTCTTTTTTACATCGTCATTTGCCATGCTAGGATTCCAAGGAGGGTCAAAGGTTAAAATAGCCTCTACACTCTCCACCCCTTCAATTTTCATAACTGCCTCTTTTGTCCAATTCATAAGCATCTCATGAAGAGGGCAAGATGGAGTTGAAAGAGTCATAGTAACTTCTACATCTTTTTCATCTTTGATTTTTACACCATATATAAGCCCCATTTCCACAAGGTTAAATCCAACCTCGGGATCTATCACTGTACTAATTGCATCATAAACATCTTGTTCGCTAAAAGCCATTTTTTATCCTTTGTACTTAAATATATATATCACATTTGCTACTACCAAAAGAGCATTTACTAAAAACATTATTTTGCCTATTGCAATTAATAATGTACTTGTTGTTAATACCCCAAGTGTCAAAAAAAGTATAGTTGCTATCTTTGTACCAAATTCGCCATAACTAGCTTTATCGTGAATCATATCTGCAAGCATTGGTACTTTTTGTTTTCCAACAAGTGGAGCAAATTTTTCGTTCCAAACTAAAAAAGGAACTATCTTATAGATATGTCCAACAACAAAAGAGCTAATAAAACCAAAAAATAGAAAGATTAGAAAGAGCTTTATCATCTTCTCTTCATATAAAAATGGTATCAAAAGTGCCAAAAGAGATAAAAACACTCCACTCGTAATCATATCAAGTGCATAAATATCTAAATGTTTTCGCATCCTTTTTCTAAAAATATCATAAAGTTGAAAAGTAAATAGAAAAATAGTAGCAATCATAAGTATTTGGGATAGTGTAAACCACTCAAAAACTGCACAAAGAGAGGCTGAGATGAAACCAAAGAGTAGATAGTTGCTTATATTTTTATTAAAATTATGGCTAAGCATAAACATGGGTATCAATATAGTTGCGATAATCGCCATCAATCCACCAGCAAACCCAAACAGAACAAGTACAATATGAGAGTGAGCAAGAGAGACGGTATCGTATCCTAAATTAGGATGCACTAAACCAAGAGATGCAAGTAAACCATAAGTCACTCCCAAAAACAAGATAAGATGAATACTCAAAATAAAATATGCTTTTAATTCTAATTTTTTAATCTGCTTAATTGAGAGAAGAATATTTGCGATATAGAGTAAAAACGAAAGATACAAAAGTAAAGAGCCATATCCTAAAAACTCAAATAGTCCATTATGCAAAAAAGAGCCAAGAAATGGTATCACACCAATAACAAAAAGAGCTAGATGGGCAAAAGCAAGAGTATCTGAAAAAAGAGGAATTTCGAGTATAACAGAGATAAGCTGATACAAGGCACCAAAAATTATACTCATCATAAAACCTAATAAAAAAATATGTACAAACCCAACAGCTTCAGGTGCAAGATAGTAAATATTTAAAAAATCAATCTTTAAAAAGATAATTGAGCCAATAAAATAAAAAAGTGTTCCTACCATAAAAAATGAAGTTACAAGTTTTGAGGGAGGAGCAAAAGTAAAGTTTAATCCTCCAGTCATTTATCTATCCTCCACATTTAGTATCTGTAAAATCTGCTGTAGTTTTTTCATCAGATTTTTTAGAAAAAGTTAATTTTACTCTTCCATCTTCAAGCTCTTCATCTTCCCAAGAAAAATCTGCTTCTATTTTAGCAAGAAGACCCATAGGCTTTTTCATATTTATCATCACGAGCCGCTTATTTTGATTATCTAAGAGTTGTAATCCACTCATCGCATTTACCATAGGCTCAGGTGGCACACACTCACTTGAATCAAACTCATAATATATAATACCATCTTTTTCATAGGTAAAAAATGGCTCACTTGCACCTGTTACTTCTATTTGCTTTTTATCCATTTTTAATCCTTTTTACTGTGTATATCTACAACACATCTAGCTGAGTGAAAACCTCTTGAGTAGTCATCTGAAACAAACATAAAGTTCTCTACTCTCCAATTATTCTTTTTTTCGATTAAAACTGTTCTTGCCATTTTAACTCTATCTTTACTCTCACATATAATAACTTCATTGTTGTGAAATGCTTTTTGCACAGTTTTCATCCTCTCAATTGTCATGTAGTGGTGAATCCCAATAGCAATGACAAAAAAAAGGAAAACTGCAGGGAAAACTTTTTTAAAAAGCCCTTTGGGCATAAACTCTCTAGTTGTTACAAATGCAGTGATTGTTAAGAAAAAAAGAGCGATAACCATATACCCAGCCTCTAGCTGAAAAAAATTACTCAAAATAACCTCCTTTGATTTTTTGCACAAGAGGCAGTTGAAACTATAATTATTTTTTTCATATCATCCTCTTTCGATAACAAAATTTTAACAAAATATAGAAAATTTTGTTTTGATTTAAGTCAATTTATAAAATTGATATGTATGTAAATTCTAATTAATTAAAAAATAGTGTAAAATATTTAATTTTGACATAACTTTGACACAATTTACTGTTAAAATTATTAAAATTAAAATTACGAAGGATTTATTATGAGTTGGCACACAAACTTTAAAATAGCATTAAATGAAAAAGATATGAATACAATTGATAAGCTTCTTAATAAAATTCCAGAGTTTAAAAATATAGAAGAGATGAGAACAGCTTATGCCTTGATAGAAAATGTAAAACAGCTATTTGAAAATAAGCAGCTAATGATACAGCAAAACATGAATGCGATGAGTCAGAGAAGATAATATTTTTTTTAGTACAAAATACTTTTTCTATCATTAAAGTTAAAAAATAGATTGTGAGAGATATCTAACTCCTTTATAGTTAAAAGACTTTGTGCATATTTAGAAAAAGATGTTCTTGTGAGCTGAAATTGTTTTATCATATCTATCATCCATAGAGGAACTTGATGAGGATAACACTTAAGCTCTAATATTACACTACTTCCCATGGTTCGATTTGTCTCTTTTACATATACTAGCTCATTATCATAAGGTATGAGTTTATCTGCATCTGGAGTGAGAGTGTAATTTTCCTCTAAGTGACATTTCATATCTATATCCATAGTAACTCGAACATACTCATCAATTTCTGAAACAAATGCTCTTCTTCTATATTGTGTAAATATTTTTGGAGTTGCTGCATACTTTAAAGCTGTTATGTAAAACATCTCTTTGTTTTTCATCTCTGTCTCTGCACCTTGGAGGTTGGTTCTGTATTCTGGGTCTATAAACATGTGTGGCCACTCCTCATCGTCAATTGTGGCTCTATACTTTTTTACAATATTTGAGTCTTTGTATTTTATCTCTAAAAAATATGGAGGTTTTGGCTCATACCCATATGATCTTGCCCTAATGTTGAATCTTGGATTTTTTGTATAGAGGCGATTTTTTAAAAAAGTGTAGTTTTTTGTATCAAAATAGAGACTATTTACGGGATAAAAATTATCAGAAGATACTTTTGAGTGGTAATCAAGTGTACAATATCTCATCAAATACTCTGTCATGGGCTCAACATACTCAAATGGTATGATATATTTTAACTCATATCTATCTAGTTTAGAGATAAATGATCCTCCTAAATTTGCCACTATTTCTCCCTCTTTTTATATTTTTTAAAAAGTGCATCTTTTGTTAGTGTGTTTGTAGCAAAGAGAACATTAATAAACTTGCTATACAATCTGTGTTCTATTTCTATCTTTGTCTCTTCTATCTCTAATTTTCTTTTTTTAAGCTCAAGTATCACTAGTGGGTTTTGAGCTTTTAATTTACGATATGTATGAAAAAACTTATCTTCTTTTGTGCTTTTTTTCAAATGTAACAATCTTTTTTTGAGTGATACTATCTCTTTTTTTAATACCAATATCTTTTTGTCTTCTCTATTTTTAGTTTTTAAAATTTCATTTTGTGTGGCGATTAACTCTAAATTATTTTCAAGATTTTGAAGTGAATCTCTTTTTGGCCAAGCATACTCTATACTCAAACCAATTGACAATGATTTGTCGATTTTGCCTCTATCTTCGTAACCTAAATCTAGACTACGAAGACGAAGAGAGTTAGAAATTTTATTTAGTTTTATCTCTTCTTTTAGCATCTGAAGTCTAATTAACTCTTTTTTTGTAGATGTTTTCACTCCATTTTTATGCTCTACTGTTTCATCTATCTCTATAAAAGAGATATTTTCAATTGCTTTATCTAGATCTTTTATATCTATCAAGGAGATATAACTTCCGATTTCTTCTAATAGATTTTTATAATGCTCTTTTTGCTCTAAAAGAGAAAATTCTATATCTTTGATTTTATATTTTAATTTGGATAAATTATAAATATCAGAAACTGTATTTGTAGTTTTTACGGAGAGATTTAACTTTTTTTTGTCAAGTTCTAACATTTTTTGTATGTTTTTATAAATTTTTTTTTGAAAATATGTATCAAGAAGCAGGAGATAACGACTCTTTAATGTTAACTCTTTTGATTCTTGGTATTGGAGATTGAGCTTATCTTTATTTAAATTATGTAATCGCTTTTGAGTAGCCATTTGTGACGGTGTTTTAGGATAAATTCTTACTTCATATTCATCATCAATATTGCTTTTATCAAAACGAGAGTATCCAAGATTTAGCCTTATTTTCTCCACATAATTTTTACTAAACTCATTTTTAGAGATAAGTTCTTGTTGTAATTTAATACTCTTTATATTTAAATCACCATTTTGTGATGATAAAAAATCTTCAAAAATTGAATCTGCATTTAAAGCATATGTAAATAGAAATATAATTATATATTTTTGCATCAAATACTCCTTTTAACTTAATTTAGTTGCAGATATGCCAATGCAGACTCTACTTTTGTTTTAAAAATATTTTTTTTAATTTTTGTTGTAATCATCACTTTTTTGCCTAGTTGTAGATTGTTTTTTGGGATACTTATAAATACTTTGTATCCCCAAAGTGGCACTATCTTATATCGTTTTAATTTGGTGGGGATCTCCTCTATCCGATTTTCAATACTCTTTATTGTTCCATAAGTTAAAGTTTTGCTACGATCTGTTTTATTTGAAGATGTAATAGCAACTCTTTGTCCTACATTAAGTTCATTGAGAATATCTTCGTGTATATATCCTGTTACAAACTCTGGATATTTTGAATATATTTTAAAAAGTGGATCAAAAGGTTTGATTTGAGAGTTTTCACTATGAGAGATGAACCCAATTTTCCCATCCATCTGTGCATAAACAGTAAGTCTATCCTCTTTTTTGCTTAAAATTTTCTTCTCTTCTAAAAGCTTATCGAGTTGAGCTACAAATGGGGCATTTACATTTTCTAGTTGTTTTTTAAGATGCTTTTTTTGATTTAGATATATAGCTTTTGCCGATCTTTTTTCTTGTTGTAACGATTTTATCTCATATGAGAGTGTACTAAAAGAACTACTTTCTCTTGATACAGATTGAAGTAATTTTTTGTTTGTCTTTAACTCTAATTTAGCTTGTTTTATTTGCATATAAAGTCTGTTTATCTCAATTTTATATTTGATATCAAGACTTTGTATCTCTGTATTTATTGCTCCTATTTCGGTCAAAATTTTAGCTTTTAGTTCATCAATTTGGCTATTTAGTATATTTGTTTTGGAGATTAAGTCAGCTCTTACTAATTCTGCCAATAACTCACCTTTTTTAACTTTTTGTCCTGGTAGTACATAAACTTTTTCTAACTGTACAGGATATGGAAAGTTTATAATATGCTCTTTGTTTGCTGTAAGTCCCATAAATTTGTCAACTTTAGATTGGTTAAGTGTTGTGATATAAACAAGCAAAACAATTGCACCAACCCAAGCTGTAAATAGTATAAATTTTCCTTTTTTCATAATTCTACTGTTGCCTCCTGCATCATAAAATGTATCCCTTTGATCGAGGGAGTTTTGTTTAAAGCTTCGATAAAGTCGTCATGCCTTATATTTTTTTTGAGCTTCACCTGATAGGCATAATCTAGCCGATTACCCTGAGACATATCTCTTAGTGTAATGAGGGCAAATGTCTTACAAAACTTTTTCATAGTATCTTCTAGTGCCATTTTGCTATCTGACTCGTTCTCAAGACTAAAACGAAGCATGCCATCAAAAAAACTACTCTCACCAAAAGGAGTAGCATATAGAAGAAAAGCAGCTGCAATAAATGCTAATGATCCAACAATAGCGATACTATAACCATTTACTCCACACGATACACCAACTGCCAATGAGGCAAAAACAAAAACAATATCTCGTGAATCTTTAAAATTGGTTCGAAATCTTATAACTGCCATAGCTGCCATAATCCCAAGTCCTCTAGCTAAGCTATCTCCAACAGCTTGCATAACAGTTGCTGCAACTATTGAAATCAAGATAAGTGTTTGAACATAGTTTCTAGAGTAGGAGAGTGCCCGATAAGTCTTCTCATATGTAATTGCAATGAGTGTTGATAGTATAAATGCTAATAAAACAGAATATATTAAAGATATAATTGTAATATTTCCTGTTGTTGTTTGAAGTGTCATAAAATCTAACAATATAGCTCCCTTTTTATAATTTTGTAGGTAGAATTGTGGCAGAGGATTATGAGTTTTTTATGAATTTTAATAAAATAGTTTAACTTTAAAAGGAAATATTGTGCAAAATATAGTTATTTTTGTCCTGTTTGTGTTTATGATAGGTTGTGGAAGTGAAAGTAAAAAAGAGAGTATCGCCATAGAAACAATCGCAATGATAAAAGAGGCTTCGGGAATTTGTTATGTTTCCAAAACAGATACACTGTTTGTTGTTGGTGACAATGGTTTTATATATGAAATTGATAAAAATGGCAATTTTTTAAATACAAAAGATTTAAAATTAAAAGATAGTGATTTTGAGGGTATTACTTATGATAGTAAAACTGATTGGTTATATATTGCTGTAGAGGGTGTAGATAATATACTTGTTGTAACAAGAAAGTTAGAGTATGTAAAAGAGATAAACATAGATAGAAAAGATAATGAAAATAGAAAAATTTTAGAAAATAGTGGTGAGGGATTGGAGGCAATTGTTGTTATAGACGATGAAATATATCTATCTAATCAATCTTTTGAAATTTTACCAAAAGCAGATCCATCAGTCATAATAAAAGTAAATTTTGAAAATAATAATACAGCATCTATAATAAATGTGATAGACCACGGCTATCTAAATATCTCGGGAATGACATTTTATGATGATTTGCTATATCTACTAAGCGATAGTAATAATTCACTCATCAAATACGATATCAATACCAATGAAACTTTGCAAAAATGGCACATAAAAGGAGATATATTAGATGATACTCTTAAAAATGTTGCTCTAGAGGGAGTAACATTTGACAATGGTGAATATATATATTTTGCAGTAGATGATAAACAAGCGGGGAAAATAGTAAAAATGTCTATAAAAACTTTGGATAGCTATAAGAGATAATTAGAAATTTTACTAAATTTTTTCTCAAACCTCAAACATTAAGACATGAGGTTTTTGAAAATAAAAGTAGTAGATGATATAAATAATCAACCCAATATAAAATGTCCCAATACCCACAAAAAGCCATCCAATACTAAAAAGTTTTTTCTGGGCTTCAATAGAATTTTCTTGTATCTTTATCACATCATAGTGATTTTTGTAAAACATATCTTGAAGAAGCTGCAGTTTTTCTTTTTTTAAAAGAGAGCTATCAAGTTGTAACTCATCATAAAAATCATCAAATACTGCTTGATATCTTCGCATATTTTCTTTTTCTTGAAACAAGATATATATGCCAATTGGTAAAGAAATTAGCATAATAATTGTAGTCATATAGCTACACTTTTAATCTAACTATAAGACCTATTTCTTCTCAAGATGTTTTATATAAGTATCTAAATTTTCATCAAGCATTAAAGCATAATCATCTAAAAGTGATTTTTTAATACTCTCTTTTTCTTTTGCCATATCTTTAAATTTTAAAGACATCTCAAATGAGCTATATCTAGCGGCAGCAAAACGAAGTGCTGCTCCAACTTTCCCTGAATTATCTTTTTTAGAGATCTCATTTGCTAAGTTTATAAACTTATCTGCACAACTGTAAAATTCTTTCATTTTCTCTTCATTAGTCATCTTAATCCTTTGTATATTTTTTTACTACTTTTGTACACCTTCGATAATAGGTACAAAAAGACAAACTTCCAATCTTTCTACTTTTATTTTTTTACCATTTTTTATAAATCTAGTTATAACTTGTTTTCCTTTTTCCTCTATGGGAGCTACTAAAATTCCTCCATCTTTAAGTTGGTCAAAAAGATGCATAGGAGGACTAGGGGCTGTTGCAGAAAACAAGATACGATCATATGGAGCATAACTTTTCCAACCTCTATTTCCATCATCAAATCTAGTATGGATATTTTTTAAACCAAGAGCATTAAATCTCTCTCTAGCCTCTTTCAAAAGTGGCTCAATCCTCTCGATAGTAAAAACTCTTCGAAACATTTTACTCAAAACCGCAGCTTGATATCCACTACCACACCCTATCTCTAAAACACTATCTACATTGTTTGCAAGTAGTGCTTCACTCATCTTTGCAACTGTCAAAGGAGAGCTTATCCATTGGTTCGCAGAGAGTGGAAGAGCATCTAATTTGTAAGCATGATGCTTAAAACCTCTTGGCACAAAAATCTCTCTGGGAGTTTTTGCAATAGCATCTTTTACTTTTGAAGATATTTTAAAAACTGTATCTATTTCAATAGAGAGTTGTTCACATTTGTGAAGATGCAAACTATCATTTTGAAGGTGTTTTTGTATCATAAAATTCCTACATCCATATATCTTCTCATCTTTTTTATCTCTTTTAAATCTACAACTTTAGCTATAAATTCACTTTTATCATCTCTAAATTCTTCTCCAAAAGGGGTAATAATACCAGAGCTTGAAGCCATGTTTTCGTTTGAACTGCCACTTGCTATGACAAATGCTTGATTGATAATTGCTAAAGATTTAGTGATAGCTTCAAATTGCTCTTTTCTAAGCTTACCCCAAAGAGCAGGTACCAAAATGATGTCCGCTCCTTTAATTTTCTCCCAAAACTCTATAAATCTTATCTCAAAGCAGATTAAAATTGCATACTTTAAGCCATCTATTTCAACTATTTTAATATTTTCAGTTTTTCCCTCTTTAAAGTACTTGTCTTCATCTCCAAATTTAAACAGATTTACTTTTGGTTGAGTATGTACAACGGCACCATTATGAATTATTTTTGCACAGTTATAAAAATTACCATTAACCTTTTCAGTCATTGTAAATGCTATTGTCTTATCATCACAGAGTTTTAAAAGCCTTGGCAATGCACTCTCTCCAAACCTAGCTGACTCTTGCATCTTTGAAAAACTAAAATTTGTCAAGCATAACTCAGGAGCCAATACAACACTACCTTTTGGGGCTTTTTTTATATAAGCAATTAATTTTTGTAAATTATCTTCATACTTATCATCAAAAAAAGGAAATTGAAGTGCAATAAGCTCTTTATCAGAAGTCATCAAAATTCAAACTTCCTTTAGAGTAATTTGTAACATTTCCTTCAAAAAAGTTTGTTTTTTGATCATTAAAACTTGAAAAATTATCAACCCATTTTATAGGATGCTCTTTGTGATATCTCTTTTCAAGTCCAACAGCTTGAAGTCTTTTATCAGCCAAATGTTTAATATAATCTTCAATAATCTCATTTGTCAAACCCAAAATCTGCCCCTCAGTGATATGCACTCCCCAAGAGATTTCTAACTCAACCGCCTCATCAAACATCTCATAAATTTCATCTAAAAACTCTTTTGTAAAAAGTTCAGGTCTCTCTTTTTTTGTAGCATTTATCATGTTTTGAAAAATTAAAAGATGTGTAATCTCATCTCTTTGAATAAAACGAATCATCTGAGCAGAACCTAACATCTTACCACTTCTTGCAAGAGTATAAAAGAAAGTAAAACCACTATAAAAATAGATACCCTCAAGAATTTGATTTGCAAACATCGCTTTTACTAACTGTTGATCTGTTGGATTGTCTCCTAAATCTTCATAAATTTTTGCAATATTATCATTCTTTCTTTTTAACATTGCATCTTGACGCCACATATCATATATCTCATCTGAATTTTGAGAAATGCTATCTACCAAAACCGCATAACTTTGTGAATGAAGAGCTTCTTCAAAAGCTTGACGAACAAGGATAAGATTTATCTCAGGTGCGGTGATATAAGGGTTGATATTGTCTATAAGGTTATTTGTTTGTAAAGAGTCCATAAATATAAGCTGAGAAAGTGCCTTATCATAAGCTCTCTTTTCAGCAGATGTGAGCCGCTTATAATCCTTAACATCACCTGTTAAATCTACCTCTTTTGGAAACCAAGTATTGTTTAACATCATATCCCAAAGATTGTAAGCCCACTGATACTTTATATTGTTAAGTTCAAAAATTCCAGTAGGATCACCACCAAAAATTTTTCTACCATTTACACCCTCTTTTGAATTTGGGTTGTAAATCTTCTTCCTGTTCATATTTAACTGCTTCCTTAAAGTTTATAATTGTAGGTATTGTACAACAAATTTGATTTTAACATGATTTTAGTTATCTCTTTTTTTGATGAGATCTATTTTTTAGATTGGCTTTTGTTCTACTATTGATACAAATCTACACACTATCAAAAAATTT
>JAMOMC010000034.1 GCA_027068765.1 Campylobacterales bacterium | reverse complement strand
ATTTGGGTCTTAGTGCGGGGGCTGTTTCGCAAATAGCGAAAAAATAAATTTGCCTTTAAAGTGACTATGAAGTCAATATTATTTTTGACAACTTGACAAAAATTAAGATATAATTTAAAAAAATTTGAGGAGTTAACTATGCAATTAATAAGTGTAGGGGATTTTAAAATAGATTTAAAACAGTGGAGAAAAGTATATCTTACCTTGACAAATACCTATGTATATACTTTTTGTAATGTTTAACTCCTAGCATTAAGTATTTTTTAGTTGATCAAAACTATAAAAATACTCCCTTAAAGCTTTTAAATCTTCTCTATTTTTAGAGTAGACAAAACCATAATTAAAACTAGTTGTCTTAACAACTGTAACAAGTTCTGTTGGAGTTTTAAAGATATTTGGTTTTGTGTAAGCCTCTATCTTTATCTTGGGAGGGGTGAAGACTATGGATTTTGACATGGTTACTTTTGCCTCTTTTGCATACTCTCGTCCTTCAAATATATCTTCAACATTATCAACAACTATAACAACATGGTCATTTTTCTCCTTTTTTGTTATCGATGTCTCTTTATTTATAAAAATTGGAATAAAATGTTTTGTATAGTCAACTTTGTCTATAGAGTAGGGTAGGCAGTGTATTTGACACAGTGCCACAGCTTCTAGAAGGTGGGGCAGGTGAAAAGGTGTCATTTTTTTATGTTGATAGACAAACTTATCTACCCTAAAGGTTGAGCGAAATAGTGTATCTTCGATGTTATAGCCAAATACACTCTTATCAAATCTTTTTATCTTTGGGACAATTTTTAGAGCTAACTCTTCATTATCGCAGGCAAATATAGCTTTTTGGCTATTTAAAATAAGTTCAAATGCCTTTTTCCAATCATTTGGTAGATACTCTATATCTTTTGATTTTAGCTGTATCATTTTGAAAAAAGTTAAAGTTTGAGGTGAGAGAAGATAAAAGTGCAAATCTCTATCTTTTTTCAAAATATATGATAAAATTTTCAAAGCCGCTATTTCAATAGACGCAACTTTTATAAAAGCTACACTAGATGCATCTGTTATTTTATCATCCTCTTGGATTATGGCTACTGCTTTGTTTTTGATGGCCTCTTTTATATCATCTTTGTTATCTGATATAAAAAGGTCACCTTTGGAGACTTTTTTTGGGTAGATTGTTGCAGAGTCCACCTCTTTAACTAAAGCCTCATTTAGTAACTCTCCATCTGTAATTAGAAGTAGTTTTTCTATTGTCATTTTAACTCTCTTTTTTCTAAAACTTTTGAAGTTATCTCTACTTTTGAATTTTGTGATGAGAAAGTATCTCCGATATTAAGCTCATCTAATGTTATTATATCACCATTTTTGCTAATTTGTGCATATCCAGTTTTATCTTTTTTGCTTGGGTTATTTAGCGAATATGCATCTAAAAGCTGTTTTAATTTACCCTCTTTTTGATTTAGTGAGAGTAGAAAAAAGTTTTGGTAGTTTTTTATGATACTTTTAATCTCATCTTTATAAAAAAGAGCTCTCTCTTCAAAAGAGTTTCTCTTTAATAGCTCTTTTTGATGTTGTAATTCTCTGCTTTTATTTTCAAGAGTTTTTTTCATATAAGTGTTGTAGGAGGAGGTTATAGAGTCTAAGTAGATAAGTATTTCACTTATATCTGGCAAAACTAACTCTATAGCAGCTGATGGAGTAGGAGCTCTTAAGTCTGCAACTTCATCACTTATTAAAAAATCTATTTCATGACCAACTGCGGATACAATGGGTGTTAAAGCTTCATATATAGCTTTAGCTACAACTTCCTCATTAAAAGCCCATAAATCTTCCAAACTTCCACCACCTCTACCAACTATGATAACATCGGCACCAATTTTATCAGCAAGAGAGATACTGTTAGCAATTAAAGAGCCTGCATCTTTACCTTGAACTAGAGTATCAAAAAGAGTTATTTTAATTAAAGGCCATCTTTTATTTGCCACATTTAGCATATCAGAAATAGCAGCTCCTGTTTTTGAAGTTACCACTGCTATATGTTTTGGAAACTTTGGAAGAGCTTTTTTTATATTTTTATCAAAATACCCTTTTTCTTCTAATTTTGCTTTTAATTGCTCATATGCAAGAGCCAATGCTCCTTCTCCTGCTGGTTCTAGTGAGGAGCAGTTTATCTGATAACTTCCTCTTGGAGTATAAACAGAGATGCCACCACTTATGATAACTTCCATTCCCTCTTCAACTCTAAATTTTAATTTTTGATTGTTTCCTTTGAACATAACAACTGAAATTCCAGAGTTTTTATCTTTGAGTGTAAAGTAGAGATGACCAGAGCTATGGTAGGTGACACGAGAGACTTCACCTTTAACTAAGATATTTAGAAAATGTGCCTCTAGAAGAGATTTTATCTGATTGTTTAGAGTGCTTACTGTAATCGCTTTAAGCAAGGTTAAAAATCCTTATTTATATATATTTTTTGTTAAGAAAGTATAACACAATTAAATATTTTTTTCTATCTGTCGATTTAGGAAAGTGCATTTAGTTAAGCTGGGAGAAAAGATGAAATTATTGATTGTTTTAATACTCTCTCTTGGTGGTTTACTACATGCAAAGGGTGTAAGTGCTGCAACTGTTATACAAAATTCTGCAACACTTGATTTTACTATGAGTGGAGAGACATTTAGTATAGAGAGCAATATTGATAGAAGTATAGTAGAACAACTTTTAGATGTGAGTGTCTCTTGGATGGATACATCAGATGTTTTAGTAAGCAGGGGTGATAAAAAGAGAGTTCTTACCTTTAAAATTGTTAACAATGGTAATGGCAAAGATCGATATACATTAATTGCTAAAGAGGAGATATCTAAGTCTGAGTTTGTGACTGAAGTGAAAAAAGTTTATGTAGATATGAATGATAATTTTCAGTTTGATTCAAATGATAATGAAAGAAAAACTATCACATTAGAGCCTGATGAAGAGGGTTTGATTTTTTTAGTAACCAATATAGATGAGGATTTAAATGCTTCATCTCTTAGTAAAAATTTTGTTAACTTAGAGGCTTTTTCAAGAATAGGAGGCTCTGGAGAAGTTGGACGAGTTCACCTAAATCGTGGCATTGGTGGTGTAGATGCCATTGATGGTCTTGGTGGTGGAAAAAGTGAAGATGAGGGTATTTTTCAGCTACTCATAGCAAATGTTATTTTAGATAAAAATGTGACAAGTGTTGATGATATTTTTACAGTTTTGATAGATGTAAGAGTAGAAGGTGATGGTTTGGCTGAAAGTGTAAAAGTGGAAGACCAGATACCAGACGAGATGATATATATTAAAAACTCTTTAGAGCTTGATGATATATCATTAACAGATACAGATGATACGGATGGAGGAAGATACAAAAGAAAGTATCTTCAAAGAAAGGCTTTGATAGAGGTAGAACTTGGAGATTTAGAAGTTGGAAGTTCTCATATCATTAAATATAATTTGAAACTTAGATAGGGAGAGAGATATGAAAAAAATTATTTTAACAGTAGGCATGGGCGTGGCACTTCTTGTAGCTTCAAGCTTACAAGCTAAAGAAAAAAGTGTGACTCTTAGTTCAAAATCTTATAAAGAGGTTGTTGAAGTTTTAGAAAATGGAGAGAAAAAAACTGTTTTAAAAGAGGCAAAAAAAGTGATTCCAGGTGATGTTGTAGTTTATAAAAATTCTATCACAAATCATACAAAGACAAGTGTAAAAGATATGGTTTTAAACAATGCCATACCTAAACATACACAATATGTAGCAGATAGTGCAAAGTGTGAGAGTGATTGTGAAATCTTTTTCTCAGTAGATAATGGTGAAAGTTTTAAAAAACCAGATGAGCTTATGGTGAAAATTGGAGAGAAACAGAGATTGGCACTTCCAAAAGAGTATACAAATGTAAGATGGATTTTAACAGCATCTTTGGAAGCAAAATCAGTAACAGATGTAAGTTTTAAGACAAAATTACAGTAAATAGTAAAATTAGATAGAGGTGGTGTTTATGCACTTACAAGATAGCTCCCCAGAGACTATCTTGCAAGTGCATGACACTTGAAAATAAATTTTTATATTCCATAGGGGGAATTTATATGTTAAAACAATCTAAAAAATTGGCGGTAGCTTTGCTACTTAGTGCAAGTGCAACAGGTGCATTTGCAGCAGGTACACTTTCAGGTACAGATATATCTAGTACAGCATCTTTTAGTTTTACAGTTAATGGTACAACATCTACTTTGACTGATACAAACTCTTATAAAGTCGATAATAAGATAGATTTAGTAGTATCAACTGTTGATACTCAAGCTGTTACTGTTGGTGCAGATACAACTAATGTACTTCTTACATATACAGTTAGAAATGATGGAAATACAGTGCAGGATTTTTTATTAACTTCACTTGAAACATCAACTATAGCTTTTAGTGGTGCAAATGAGGTAAGTGATACTTATGGGCTTGATAATGTAAGAGTTTTTGTAGATGCAAATAATAATGGTGTTTATGATGTAACCACAGATACAGAGTCTTATATAGATGAGTTGGCTCCAGATGCGGAGGCTACAGTTTTTATCATTGCTGATGTTCCAGCAGATGCTGCAAATGATGCAATTGCTGTATATGATCTTCAAGCACAAGCTGCACAAGGTGAAGGTATAGGTAGTGAAGGTACAGCAATATCGAGTGATAATGGAAATGTAGCGGATGATGCGGCTACTGTGCAGATAGTTTTTGCTGATGGTGCAGGTACTACAGATGTTCAATATGATGGTATGTTTTCAAGTGCAGATGCATGGAAAATTGTTACTGCAAATTTAACTGTTTCAAAAAATTCAATAGTAATTAGTGATCCTGTAAATGGTATAACAAATCCAAAAAGAATTCCAGGAGCGGAGGTTAGATATTGCTATATTGTAACAAATGCGACAGGTAGTGCAGATGCAACAGGTGCGATTATAACTGATACTCTAAATCCTGTAACTCTTGAAGCGGCTGGTTCAGCTGTAGCTATGTTTAATGGTTCGGGAACTTGTGATTGTAACTCAGTGGAAGCAGATATTACAGGATTAAATGGTCCAACTGGTCAAGATCCAAATGCGGCAGGTCTTACACTGTTCGATTTTGAGACAATTGGTGGTGGTGTTACTGAGTGTGCTTATGTAACTGTAACTATTAAATAGACTTTGCATATTTCATTGTAATGTTTATAAATTGCCATAAATTTAGGCAAAAAGTTAAGGGAGTAATACTCCCTTTTCTTCTTCTTTTTTTAACTCACCAACTTAATGCAAACTCTTATAAAGATATACTTTTTAAACCAGCAGTTGCAAATTTTACATTAGATGATTTAAAACAGAGAAGTAGTTCAAATCAGATAAATGTAAAGATAAGAGATAAAAAAACAGCTCCAGCATCTTTGACATTTTACAAAGATAGTGAGTTTGGGGATAAGAGTTTAACTTTTTTGCATACAGAGTTTTTTTTTAATGGAGTCTTTACACCGCTAAAGCCAATGTTAAGAAAAAATAGAAGTGTTGAAAAATCACTCTTTTTCAAAGCTAATGAGCCTTTATTAATCTCTTATATAGATGACAATAGTACAAAAAATAATTTTTTAGATATAAAAATCTCTTCAGATTTTGACCAAGAGTTAATTCGTATATATAGAGTGAAAAATTCAAAAACCTTTACAGGTTTTATAGAGATTCAAAGTGAAGTCAAAAAAGAGGGAGATGGTAAAATTTATGCAAAAAATGGCACAAAAGTAAAAGCAACTTTAAAAGATCTTTTTGCCGTAGCAACTATAAAAACTAAAGCCAAGAGAGAAAACTCTACGATATGGACAAGTATAGTAGCAAACAAATCTATTTCGTCAATTGGAGAGTTTATAAAATATACTATCATAGTTGAAAATAGGGGTGATGAAGATATTGAAAATTTGAAGGTTGAAAATAGAGTTTTTAAAGGTTTAAAATATAACATAAATTCATTTAATCAAAATGTAGATTTTTCAAAAGATAAACAAGAGTTTAGTTTTGATATAAAAACTCTAAAGGCTAAAGATAGTTTTAGTTTTACCTTTATATCTTTTGTCGATATTGGGGCAAAAGGTTATATAAAAAGCAGTAGCTTTGCATCTTATAACAGTACAAAATCAAATATAAGTGAAGTTAAAACTAAAATAAAAGATGATTTTTCTAACAAATCTCTGATTTTAGGTAGTGTAAAGATGGATGGAGTAGGGGTTAAAGGTGTTCGATTTTATTTGCAAGATGGAACATCGGTTTTGAGTGATAGATTTGGAAAGTTTCACTTTGCTGATAAGATACCAGGGACTTATGTTGTTAGTATTGATACTAAATTTTCATTAAAAAAGTGTGAGGAAAGTACAAGAAGTTTAGGCTCTTTAACATCTCGTTTTGTAAATACTCGCTCTTCACAGATTCAAAAAGTTACATTTTGTTTAAAAAGTGATGAGTTAAAAAAAGATGAAAATATTACAAAAAAATTTAAAACTCCCCATAGAGTTGATGAAAATATGCCCCCGTTTAGTTCACTTGATTTTGATAAATATAAAGAAGACGAGGTTTTTTTATGGCCAAAAGAGGATTTTGTACCACCAATGCCATCTGTAAAAGTTGCTTTTTTATACTCTAGCAAAGATAAGATGCAACTTTATCTAAATGGTAAAAAAGTAGATATGATAAATTTTGATGGAGATATAAAGAGTAAAGATCAAAAAAGGGTAATTAGTACATATAGAGGTGTTGATATAGTAGATGGTACAAATATCTTTGAAGCTAAAATCTTAGATAAAAATGGAGATATAAAGAGAGTCATAAAGAGAAAAATCCACCTCTCAACCTCTCCTGTAAAAGCAAAAATTGTAAAAGAAAAATCATATCTTGTTGCAGATGGCGAAACCTCTCCTGTTATCGCTGTACAGTTTTTTGATAATTTTGGTTATCCAATTAGAAGTGGAAAAATTGGGACTTTTAAAGTTTATAAACCATACATGTCACAAGATACTTTAAATAGATTAAAAGATAATCCACTAGCTAAAATATCAGGTGATGACAAATACACAGTAATTCAAAACGGCATAGCATACATTGAACTACAAGCTACTTCAAATGCAGGAGAGGTAAAGCTTCAATTTCCTTTTCAAAACCAAAATGAGTATACAAAAGCTTGGTTGAAGGCTAAAAAAAGAGATTGGTTTATCGTTGGGTTTGCTAAAGGGAGTATTGGTTATGAAGAGATTAGAAAAAATTTAAAAAAAGTTAAACAAGATCCACTCTATAAAGATGGAGATGTGGCATTTTTTGCTAAAGGTACAATTAGTGGTGATACTCTTTTAAGTATCGCATATGATAGTGGAAAAAGAGGTGATTTAGGGCTAATTGAAGAGATAAATCCAAAAAGTGAATATACTATCTATGGTGATGAGAGTCTCTCTAAAAATGAAGCACAAAGTTCAAAAAAGCTCTATTTAAAAATTGAAAAAGAGAGATTTTATGCACTTTTTGGAGATTTTGATACAGCTTTGAATACTCATAAGTTATCTAGTTACTCTCGTCGTTTAAATGGTGTAAAGTCTGAATTTAAAGCAGATGTGTTTGAGTATAATGCTTTTGTGTCCCAGAGTAAAAATATCTTTTTTAAAGATGAGATAAGAGGAGATGGAACAAGTGGATATTATAAATTAAGCCATACAGATATAGTAGAGGGAAGTGAAAATATATATCTTGAAGTTAGAGATAGATATAGACCCCAGATTATAATATCTAAAAAACCTCTTCGCTCTATTTATGATTATAATATAGATTATCTTGGGGGAACTTTGTACTTTAAAGAGAGTATATCTAGTAGTGATGAGAGTGGAAATGAGAAGTTTATAGTTGTGGATTATGAGGTTCAAAGTGGAGATAAAAAAAGTTATACTTATGGTGGTAGAGCCTCTGTAAGATTTTTTGATGGACGGTTAGAGTTTGGTGGGAGTTTGATAAATGAGAGAGAAAAAAACAGACTTTATGGCATAGATGCAAGAGTAAAAGTAGATGAAAATATCATCATAAATGCAGAGTATGCGAAGAGTGGTGAAGATGCATATTTAGTAGAGTTATCTCACCACAATACAATAAGTGAAACAAAACTCTATCTTAATATGCAAGAGAGTGGATTTGGTCTAGGGCAGCAAAACTCAAATGAGAATGGAAAAAGAAGATATGGTATAGATTCAAAGATAAATTACTGGAAAAATATAGCTATTAAACTCTCTGCTTATGGAGATATGAGTATTAGAGATAAAGATAGTAAAAATATTTTAGAAAATTATATACAATATAATAAAGATGGATTTATGGGAGTATTGGGGTATAGATATGGAAAATCAAGTAGAGAAAAAGATGCTAAATCTCAACTTCTCACATCTTTATCAAAGAGTTTTTTTCATAATCGCATTAAAGTTGCACTCTCAAATGAGTATTCATTAAATGGAAAATCAGATAATTTTAAAGATCGTACATTTTTAGAGTTAAATTATCGTATCAATCAAACTGTAAGTGTTTTTGCAAATCACGAAACACTAGAGGGAAAAACTCAAAAATCAAATATAAATAGAGTAGGGTTAAAAACTTCCCCTTGGGATGGGGTGAGTATAAAAAGTGGTATAAGTGAAAACTCTTCAAGAGTTTTTGGAGATTTAGGATTAAATCAGATGTGGAAATTAAATGATAACTGGATGCTAAATCTTGCATATGAGAGCGAAAAAAGTATAAAAGATATAGATAAAGATAGAGATTTTTCTGCATACTCACTATCTGCAAACTATAAAAAGAACAAGTGGAGTGCAAATGCAAAATCAGAGTATAAAACTGGTGAAAAAGAGAAAAAGGTAAACTTTGATTTTGGTGTTTTTACAGATGTAAATGAGCATCTAGCTCTCTCTTATGCAAATAGAGTAAATCTCTTGAGAGGAGATAAAAAAAGTGATAAGGTAGATATGAAATTATCTTTTGCTTATAGAGAAGATGACTATTTTATGCTCTTAAATAGTTTAAATTATCTATATCAAAAAGATGAAAATATAAAATTAGCAAAGATTATAAATAGCTTAAAATATATTTTGCACCCTACAAAAAATAGCACACTCTCAGGTCATTATGGATTAAAATATTCTGAGGATTTTATAGATGCCGTTAGTTTTGATAGCTTGATTGATACTCTTGGATTTGAGTATATTTATGATATAAATAAAAAAGTTGATTTAGGTCTTACACTCTCTTTGCTTCATTCTTATAACTCTTCTAATTTTGATCAAAGTTTTGGTGTTTTTGGCGGATACAATATCTTTAAAAATTCTTATCTTGGTTTAGGTTATAATTTTGTAGGATTTTATGATAGTGATTTTGCTAATCTTAGCAATTCAAAGCAGGGGGTATATCTGCAATTTCGTATGAAATTTGATAATGAGAGTATAAAAGATACATTAGAGATGTTTTAACCAATCTCTAATGTTAATGTTTTTTTATCTCTTTTTAATTTTATCTTTATCTTCTCATCCTCTTTTTTAAAAAATAGTATAAACTTCATCTCATCTAAGTTTTTAACCTCTTTATCATCAACTTCTAAAATAACATCACCTTTTTTTATTCCAAGTTCAGATGCGATTGAGTTTTTTACAGTTTTTATAACTTTTAAATTTTTTACAGTATCTAAAAATACTCCAATTTTCATAGGCTCTTTTACTTTTAGTTTTTGTGGAAAGAGTACAAAATCAGCACTTTTTGAAGTTGCAGGCATATCTTGAAGTATCACAACAAAAGGTAGCTTGACTCTTTTAAAAACTCTATCTGGAATACCGTGATAACCCTCTAAATGACCAGCTCCTGCAAGAGTTATAAATGAGTCTACATCTTGATTTTTTTCAAGATACAAAGATATACTCTCAGCCATCGTCTCATCCCAAATTATCTGAGATTGGTAGACAAAGTCTGTATTTACATTTTTTACACCTTTTTTATGAGCTGCATTTAAGTGGACATTGGAGTTAAAAAAAGCTTTTAAAGTATCTTTGTATGTCTGGTTTGTAAAATCTATACTTTTTGGAAGAAGCTCTTTCTCTTTGTCACTTAAAGCATAAAAACCATTTTTTGTAACTTTTTTTATGATTTTTCTATCTAAATTTAGAGCGATAACTGGTATCTTATTCTCTTTTGCATAGTCCAAAATTGGCTTATATAGATTGTAGTTAAATTTCCATCTTGTAAAATATTCACTTTTTTGCAAAAATGTTTTTTCATCTATCTCTCCTTTTATATAATCATCAAGAACATTTTGAAATTTTCTCTGAAACATCTCCATCCCAATTGCAACTTTTTTGCCTTTTTTATGGAGTGCTTTTATGATGTTTAATTGATTTATATGGTGTGCAAAGTTTGTGTGTGATTCACCTATGAAGATTAGCTTTTTATCTTCAATCTCCTCTATAATCTCTTTTAAACCAATCTGTTTTGGTGTTTTTACTGCTAGTTGTTTTTTTGCTATAGTATAAATTTTTCCTCTTTGGCTCTTTTTTATTGATTTTTTCTCTAATTTTGCATCTTTAAAATATAGTTCTGAATATTTTGAGTAATGTGGTAGTTTTCTTAAAGCTTTTGCTTCATTATCATTTTCAATATATAGATAACTTACAACTTTACTTCCATTCCAAGGGTTTTTTTCACAGATTATGAAAACTCCTTTTTGCTGTTTTGGTAAGGTGGTCATCGATTTTTGAGCTAACTCTTTTGCATCTTTTAAAAATAGTATATTTTTGCTCTGGATGTGTTTAAAAGTTAACTCATCAATTCTAATCTTATTGGCATTTTTGAAAACTCTTTTTAGTTTTTTAAACTCTTCTATATTGTCTGTAACTATTGAGAGATTTTCATCTCCCAAAAGCTTTGCTAAATTTGCTATATTTTCACCATCTGCTAAAGTTCTAAAAAGATCATAATCTCTATCAAATATAAGTTTTAGCGGTCTATCTTTTAAAGAGAGTGAAACTTTGGTTGTATCATTTATATCTATAAAAAAACTCTCATTTTTATCTTCACTTTGCACAATTAGTGGGAGTTTATAATCATGGCTTATATTTTTATCAAAAGGTATCTCAAATGTTAGGTTGTAACTTCCCTCATCATACAAAACAGAGATATTTTCAGGGTTAAAGTCTATAATATCTAGATGCTCATATGCATTGTGAAAAACATCACTTGTATCTATTTTTGTAAAGTTTGTAAAAAACTTATCTATATCTGTATATGTTGCATATTTTGTTTTGTACTCTTTGTAAAAAGCTTTTAACCCATCAAAAAATAGATCATCTCCAATTTTTTTTCGAAGAGCATGAAAAACAAATGCCCCTTTTCCATAACCTATAATCATACTTTTCTTATCATATCGGTGAGTAAAATCTTTTAGTAAAAATATATTTTTTTCATTTACATAAGATGCATAATCATCTAAAATCTTTTTCCTATACTCCCACCCTTTTGCATCTAACTCTTTATAGTAGTGATCGGCTAGATATGAAGTAAGCCCCTCAACCCAGTTACCTTTGGAGAAATCGTTAAATACTGAATTTCCAAACCATTGATGAGCTATCTCATGTCCCAAAGATATATCTATCAAAAAATCTTTATCTATGATGCGACTTCCAATTAGTGTAAAAGTTGGCATTGAGTAGCCTGTTTGAAAACTGTTTTCAACAACACTAAATCTTTTGTATGGAAACTCCCCTAGCATCTTTTCATACATTTGAATATAATGTTTTACCTTTTTTATATATGTAGGTGATAAATTTGAGTGTTTTTTAAAAAAATAGGTTGAAATTTCTATATTATTATAAGTTTCACTCTCTATGATAAAATCTTTTGAAGCTATTATATTTATGTTGTCAATTGGTTTTTTAATTTTAAAACTATAGGTAGTTTTGTCAATACTATTTTTTTGGCTTATCTCTTCACTTTCACTAATTGCTATAAACTCTTTTGGGAGAGTTAAGTTTAACTCATATCTACATAAAGAGTTTATTTTTGGAATAAAAGATGAATTTAAAAAGATAAAATCTTTTTTTATTTGATTTTTTAAAGTCTTTTTATAAGAAAAAGATATATAACCTTGCTCTTTTTTTAACTCATTTTCAATATTGAAACCTTCTAAATCTACTGTGATATTTTTATCAGAATTTTTAATTTCTATATCTGCGACAAGAGAGTTTTTATCTGGAAATAGCTCTATGTTCACCTTATATTCGCACTTTGCTAGAAGGGTTAAAATAGATATAAAACAGATTAATATGATTTTCATTTTCAAACTCCATAAATTTTTATAGTTAGTGTACCAATTTTTTGCTTATCTATAAAGAAGTTTTTTTAAATGACGATATAATATTTAAGATAAAGTTAAAGGTTAAGTTTGAAGTCGGTTTTTTCTATATTGGTTCTTTCGCTCTTTTTTAGTAGTATGAAGGCTACTGAACTTATAACACCTCTGCCTCAAAATATAAAATATGATAAAAATAGAGCAATTTTAGGAAAAAAATTATTTTCAGACCCAATTTTGAGCCTGGATGGTACCATCTCTTGTGAATCTTGTCACTCTTTAAAACAGTCTGGTGCAGATGATAAAAAATTTTCATATGGAGTTGGTGGGAAAATAGGAACTATGAATTCTCCTACAGTTTTTAATAGTGTTTTTAACTTTTCTCAACTTTGGGATGGAAGAGCAAAAGATTTAAAAACTCAAGCAAAGATATCTCTTTTTAGTTCAACTGTTATGGCTATGGATAGTATAGAGGTAATTAAAAAATTAAAAAATGATATCTATTATAAAAAAGAGTTTAGCACTTTATATCCAGATGGAGTTACCATTAAAAATATAATAGATGCAATTGTGGAGTTTGAAAAAGCACTTGTAACTCCAAATTCAAAGTTTGATAAGTTTCTTCGTGGAGATTTAAATGCTTTAAATGAGCAAGAGAAACAAGGTTATAAACTTTTTAAATCTTATGGATGTATCTCTTGCCATAATGGTGTAAATATAGGTGGAAATCTCTATCAAAAATTAGGAGCAATAAAGCCTTATTTGGGTACTAAAAATCAATTTGGAAGATATAATGTTACAAAAAATGATGAGGATAAGTACTACTTTAAAGTTCCAACATTAAGAAATATTGCACAAACAGCTCCTTATCTTCATGATGGAAATGCAACAGATCTTGAAGATGCTATAGAGATAATGCTAGAGTATCAACTAGGAAGAGTTGCTAGTAGAGAAGATATAGAGTATTTAAAACTATTTTTAAATACTCTAACAGGTAAAAGAGCTAAAATTTTAGGAGAAGAGTTTTGAAAAAATATCTTAAAAATTATCTTTTGTATGCTCTATTGATAGTTATAGTTCCTTCGTTTATCTACTATTTTAATACTACAAAGAATAAAATTTTAAATCAGGTTGAGTTTAATAAAAAGATTGCATATTTAAAGATTTTAAATAAAGATTTAGAACTGTTGATGGGAAGTAAAATAAATCAATTAAATTATGATAATGTGGAGATAACTTTAGATAAGTTTAAAGATATATTAGAAAAAACTTCTCTAAATAGTTTATATGATAGTCCACTTAAACAAGAGAAAATATTAAAAATTTTTCTAAATATAGAGAGTAGTTTTCTAAAAAAGAGAGAGTTTATTGAAAAATACAAATCATATACAGCAGTTGTAAATAATTCATTAAGGTATATTCCAACTTTATATGATGAGATAAATGAATCAGATAATACAAAGATTAATTTAGAGATTAGTAAACTATATAGTTTAATTTTACAATTTAGTTTGTATAAGCAAGATGTAGATTATGAATTAAGCAAATCGATAAATAGAGTTAGCAATATATCGAGAGATATAGACTTGAGTAAAAAAATAGATAAGATACTTGTGCATTTTAGTATTATTTATATAAATCATAATAAATTATCTTCTCTTATAAAAAAATCAGATGAGCTAAAATTAGATCAAAAAATAGATAGTTTTGCAAATGTAATGAAAGAGTATTTAGATGAGAGAGTAAAAAATACTAGTAGAGCTGTTAAATTTCTTGTTGTAGTGATATTTTTACTAACTATTTTTGTAAATTTAATTTTTTATTTTAATAGAAAAAGTGAAATTCAACTTAGATATTTTAAAGAGGGTGTAGACAAGAGTGATAACTCTGTTATTTTAACAGATATCAATAAAAATATTATCTATGTTAATGAAGCTTTTGAAAAAACAACAGGGTATAAAAAAGAGGAAATAGTTGGTAAAAATCCTAGAGTTTTACGCTCAAGTAGAAAAAATGAGTTATTTTATAAAAAGCTTCATGAAACAATTAGTGAGGGTAAAAGATGGTTTGGTGAGTTTGAAAACATAACAAAAGATGGAAAAGTTTTTTATGAAAAAGCATCTATTATCCCTATTTTTGATAAAAATAATGAGTTAAAATATTATATGTCTATAAAACTTGATATTACAGAACAAAAAGAGCAAACTAGATTAATTTTAGAAAAGAATAAAGAGATAATAAAAAGGTTCTATTTTGATAGTTTAACCTCTTTGCCAAATAGAAATAAAATGTTAAAAGATTTGAAAAAAAGAGGTGAATATACTTTGATTTTAGTGAATATAGATGCATTTAAAGAGATAAATGATTTTTACGGCATAAAAACTGGTGATTTGATTATAAAAAAGTGTGCAAATATCTTAAAAAATATTGATAAAAGTTATAGTTTTGAAGTTTATAGACTTCATGCAGATGAATTTGGAGTATTAATTTCTAAAGTATTAAGTACAATTGAGACGATTAGTTTTATAGATAAAATTGAAAAAAGTATACAAAGTCGTAAGATTAAAGAGACTAAAGAGTATATCCCTTTTAATGTTAGCAGTGGTATAAGCTACATAAACCATCTTCAAGTAAATAATAAAATGATGCTAGTTCAAGCAAATATCGCATTAAAACATGCCAAAAAATATAATAAAATTTTTGCTATATTTAATAAATCAATAGATGCTTCAAATGAGTATGAGAATAATATTCTCTGGCTTAAAAAATTAAAAGAGGCAATTTTAAAAGATAAAATTGTCCCATATTTTCAACCAATTGTTGATAATAAAAATAAAAATGTATTATACTATGAGGCATTAATTAGATTGATTGATGAAGATGGTAGTATCATTTCACCTTTTAAATTTTTAGATATTTCAAAAAAAGCTAAACTCTATAGTACTTTGACAAAAATTATGATAAATAAAACTTTTGATATTTTTGAAAACAGAGATGATAGATTTTCTATAAATTTTACATATGAAGATATGGTAAGTGAAAGTGTTTTAAAGCTTTTACAAAAAAGGCTCTCTTATTGTAAAAATCCACAAAGATTTATAGTGGAAGTTTTAGAATCTGAGAGTATAAATAACTATGAAGTTGCAAAGAGTTTTTTAGATGCTATAAAAATTTTCGGATGTAAAATTGCAATTGATGATTTTGGTAGTGGTTACTCTAGTTTTGAGAGAGTGTTTGAACTTAATGCTGATTATTTAAAGATTGATGGAGCGATTATTAAAAATATTGACAACAGTGAACAGCTTAGAATTATTGTTGAGACAATTGCACAGTTTTCAAAAAGTTCTGGTATGAAAATTGTATCTGAGTTTGTTTGTAGAGGGGAGATAGTAGAAGTGTTAACTAAACTTGATTTGCACTACATGCAAGGGTATCACTTCTCTCCTCCTATTTCAAAAATAGATGATTATAAATTTATTGATACATCTGTAATTTAGTTAAAAAAATAATTCTCTTTTTAGTATAACTTTATATAATTATTTCTACATAATTTTATAAAAATAAAGGAGAATTTATGGGATTTTTTGATTTCGTAAAAGATGCAGGAAAAAAACTGCTAGGTAGAGGTGATGATAATGAAAATGTCAAAGGTTTAATTGCCGAAAATAGTGGCACAATGCCGATAGAAAACCTTGATGTTGTGGTTGATGGGGATACAGTTATCATAAAAGGTCATGCAAAAAATGCAGAAGATAGAGTAAAAGCTGCACTAATTGCTGGAAATATAGAGGGTATTACTAAAGTAAACTTTGAAGATTTGACAATTGAAGATGATTTGGTTGAACTTCATGATTTATATTATGAGATTCAAAAAGGAGATACTCTTTGGAGAGTTGCTGATATATACTATAAAGATGGTTCAAGATATGGTGAAATTTTTGAAGCAAACAGAGAAGTTATCAAAGATGCAGATAAAATTTACCCAGGTCAGATGATTAGGATTCCAAATTTTGTAGCTTAAACTTCTTAAGAGGTACTTTTTTTAACAGATAGTGTAAATGAAAAAATAGTACCTTTTTTAAAATCACTATCTATACCAAATACTCCATCCATAAGAGAAATTAATTTACTAGTTGAAACTAAATCAGATTTTATTTGCTTTGATAAAGGTATGCTTTTTTGATAGAAAGCTTTCATAATTATTTGCTTTTGCTCTTTATTTATATAACAATTAGGAGCGGTTATTTTAAAACTAATTGCACTCTCTTTTTTGTTTTCTGCATTAGTGTTGATATGAATTTCAACACTATCATAAGCTTTTGTAGAGTTAAGAGCATAATTTATAATATTTTCAAGAATCTTTTTTATTTTAGAAAAATCACCTATGCAAGATGTTGGAATTGTTGGGTCAATATAGTAGTTTAATTTTATATCTTTTTTAGTGGTTTTTACAAAAAGCTCTACAATTGAATTGAACTCTTTAAGTGCATTAAATGTATCAATTTCATTAATCTCTTCTTGAACAGGAAGAGATGGTTGTGTAGGTTTAAGATTTTTCTTATCAAGAATCATATTTGTATCAAACATGTTGTGTGTATGAGAGATATGTTTTTTACTTTCTCTTCTATCATCAATTGGTATATTTTTAATAATTTTTTTTCGAGTAATTTTAGAGTTTTTACTCTTTTTTATAGATAGTATCGATAGCAGTAAAAATATTAAAAAGAGTGAGACGAAAGCATATAGTATTATCTCTTTCGGTGATGATACTATATTATTACTTTTATCTTTTAGGTACTTAAATATTAGTTGTTCGCTTTGTTTAACCCTTCTTATCTTTTCATTTATATTTTTATGCCAGATGTCTATACTTGTAAAATAGTTTCCTTTATTTGCTCCTTTAGCTATATCAACTCTCATTTTAAAAATCAGGTTATAGAAGCTTTTAAGTTGTAATTTTGTTTTAATTGCTTTCGTAGTTTTTTCATCTAGATTAGTAAAATTAGGTATTATCTCTTGTGCTATTATCTTGTCCCAAAGCATTAAGTCAAGTTTATCCATCTTTTTTGATTGACTAATAATAAATGTTATAAAACTCTTTTCTTTTTCGATATTATTTCTAAAATTGATAAATTCAACATATGTAAAAAGATGTTTTTTTAGACTTTCTACTCCAAAAGAGAGTTCATTTGCACTATTTTTTATGATATTTAAAAGAGAGTTGAATATCTCATCTTGATAATACACAAAGAGGATATCTTTATAATCTGGACTTAATACATCAACTCTTGAACGAGCATATTGTAAGTTCTTTGATAATTTTACTATATCTTCACTATATTGGGAAAATTTTGAGTTCTTTTTGATGAGTGTTGTTATATTTTTGATGGCATTGTCAGTTTTTTCTCGCATATCTTCTAGCTGATTAAAATTTAAATTTCCTTCAGTTCCCAAATAAAGAGCATTTAACGAACTCTCTTGTTCGATTTTTATAAGAACTATGTTTATGTTTTTGATAAAGAGAGTGTATTTTTCACTCTCTTTTGCAATTTGATAGTTTTGATATGCTATATAAGATTTATAAAAAAAATAACCACTAAGAGAAGTGATAAGGAGTATTAGAGTAAAAAATAGGATTTTTTTAATTATTTCTATCATGTTCTTGAGTAATGTCCTCTATATTTTTTACTAAAATAGATACTATATCTGGGATAAAGTAATTATCTTTAGTCTCTAAAAACTTTTCTAATGGTTGCCAAGATTGATTTACCTCACTATTTAAAAATTTCATTCTTTTTTTAAGTAATATTTTCTCTCTTTCTAATTGTGCTATATTTGCATCTTTGTTGATTTTAGTATGAATTGCCATATAAGATTTTAAAATTCTCATTAAATTAGTTTTTATATCTTTATCTGTGGTGTAATCATAGTTGTTTGTATTTAAAATTGATTGTGCCCCTTCAAATATTGTTTCACTATATTCTAGTATCAATATGCTATTTTGCTTTGAAATATCACTATTTAATAGCTCTTTTATCTGATCTTTACCATAAGATAGAAAGTCAAGAATATTTTTAGTATCTAAGTTATGAGTATTTTTTGCAACAATCCTTAAACTCTCTTCAAGTTTTTTTATAGAGTTATTTAACTCTGTTTTTGTTGCAATTTTTTTTGGATTATAGTAGATATATAGATAATCTTTGGAAATTTTTTGACTTAGGTATTGGATGTTTTTTGTTGATTTAATAATATTTATGCTTTTATCTGTGAGGGCATGTGCAAAAAGTGTTGTACTAAGCACAATAAGAGTGATATAGAAGATATTTTTAAAAATGGTCATCTATTTGTAAAGCTCTACATATAGTTTGGTTATCTCATTCATCTTTTTAGTTATATTATCTGTGGTTGTAAAAACAATAAAAGGTAGACCACCTTTTTCAATACTTAGATAAAATTTATGAACAATCTTCCAAAGCTTATTTACTTCATTTAGCTTCTGGTTTATTTTAGGAGTGTTTGTGGCATTTCTCATAAGATCATTATGATTTTTTGTAAACATTTTAACTGCTTGTTTCATCTGATCTATAGTATTTTTATCTTTTATACCTGATTGGTAAGCTATATAGTATTTGGCAATTCTTTGAGCGAGCATTCTCTGTTTTCCAGATTTCTTTACAATTTCAGATTTCTTATGTAAAGTACCAGTTGTTAGCGAGTCTACAACAAATTGACTCCCTTCTAACATAGTCTCACTAAGATCAAGTGCTAGTTGAGCGTTATCTAAATCAAATGGTTTGTTGACAATACTTTTAAAATCATCACTACTCATCTCAACAAAAGTGAGAAGATTTATAATCTCAGGATCACTTATAGAGACAAGAAGTTTTTTATGTGCATTTGAAAACTCTCCAAGAGAAGCTTTTAACTGTTTATCAGCTTTATTTGTTGCGATATTTTTACCTTTGTATAGGTAGTCTTTGACAATTCGTTGAGAGAGCATTCTCTGTTTTGCTGCAATATCTATAATTTTGATTTTATCAGATTGTATTGTTGTAGTTACTCTGTTTATATTTTCATCAAGTGCATGTGCACTAGAGATTAAAGCTAAGATAAGTAGTCCTATTTTAACAATTGTAATTTTCATTTAAATTTCCTTTTTATTTGTTTTCTATTGCTGTGTATAAGTTTGTTGCTCTATTCATATCTTTAAGAATCTCATTAGATTTTTTATATATAAGTGATGGGATAAACTTAGTACTAGATTTGTTCATAAACTCAAAGAATTTAAAAGATCTTTGAGTTTTATTTAAAAGCTTAGTTATCTCGGGAGTGTTTTTATCATATAGGAGTAGTTTGTCTAAAGAGGTTTTAAAAAGAGTCATGGTCTCTTTCATTTTTTGAGTAAATTTTGGATCATCTACACCCCAAACTTTTAACATGTAAAGACTTGCCATCCTTTGAGAAAGCATTCTTTGGCGTCCAGAAATATTAATAATTTCTCCGTAGTGTTTATCTGTGAGTTTTGCAAAAAGTTTTGTTGTGTTATCTGTAGTTTTAAGTAATATTTCTAAATCTTCTTGTAATTTTTCTGCACTCTCTTTATTTGGTGTTAGGCTTAGAGTTTGTTTAATAGGAGTCCAAACTTTTTTCACCTCTTTTATGCTTTTTTTTACCGCTTCATCTTTTGTAAAATTGTAAAGTAGCTCTATATGATTTTCAAATTCATCTGTAATGTTTTTAAGGTCTTCTTTAGGATTACCAAAAGTGTTGTTCATACCTATCATAGCATAATTTTTAAGCATCTTTTGTGTGAACATTCGCTGTTTTCCTGCCATATCAACTGCCTCAGAGAGATTTTTTAATTCAGTAGCAGATGCAGGGTTATAGATAAATAGTGATATAAATAGTAAAATAGTTATTTTTTTAAGATACTTTAATATAATAAATTCCTTCATGTATAAAATAATTAAATATATTTAATTTTAGTCAAAGTTAACTTAGTTTTATCTTAGTAAACTTTAACTATTTTCTTTAATTTAAACTTTTAAGCTCATTTTCTACTTTTTTTAGCTTATTTTGTGAATTAAATAGAAGTTGTCTATTTTTTTCTAAAACGTTTGCTGGAGCATTTGTTACAAATTTTTCATTGTTTAGCATACCGTTTAACTTAGCCACTTCTTTTTCAAGTTTTTGTTTTTGAGAATTTAATCTATCGATAATAGGCTTTAAATCAATTCCTTTAAGAGAGATATAACACTCTAAATTATCCCCAACATCACCAACAGAATTTTCAATTTTTTCATCTACAAAATTTATATTTTCCACTTTTGTTAATTTGGATATATATTTAATACCTTGGCTTAAGTCTCTTTTTTTGTTTAATTTTATAAAAACTGTATCAACAGCTAAGCTAGGCAGATCTAGTAGAGCTTTTGCCCTTCTAATTCCTACAATTGATTCCATTATGAGAGAAAACTGCTCTTCAATCTCTTTATCTTGTTCTACATTTGCTGGAAACTCCATCACCATGATAGACTCACCATCTTCTAATGTGGTTGCATTTAGTTGATGATATAGATACTCACTAATAAAAGGCATAAATGGATGAATAAGTTTTAGAGAATCTTTATATATAGCTCCAAGCTCTTTTATGCTATTTTTATCAGCTTTACTAAGCTCTATCCCCCAATCACAAAATTCACCCCAAAAGAAGCGGTAAATACTCATAGCAGCATCATTGAAACGGTAAGAGTCTATATTTTGACGAACAGATTTTGTGGCATTTGCATATCTGCTTAAGATATATTTTCCTAAATCAGTCTCTATCTTAATATCTTTTAAATCATCAAATCTATCTTCATTCATCAGAAGAAAACGAGATGCATTATAGAGTTTATTTGTAAAGTTTCGATATTGACCAAGTCTATCTACATTAAGTTTTATATCTCTCCCTTGAGCTGCTAAGGCTGCTAAGGTAAAGCGAAGGGTATCGGCTGAATATTCTTCAATCATATCAAGAGGGTCTATTACATTCCCTTTTGATTTGCTCATTTTAGCTCCGTTTTCATCTCTTACAAGAGCGTGAAGATATACATCCTTAAAAGGAACTTCCTTCATCTCATAAACACTGCTAAACATCATTCTAGCTACCCAAAAGAAAAGTATATCAAAACCTGTAATTAACATAGAGTTTGGATAAAAATCTTTTAAATCATCTTCATTCCAAAGTTCACCTTTTCCAAACTCACCATTTCCCCAGCCAAGAGTAGAAAATGCCCAAAGCCCAGAACTAAACCAAGTATCTAAAACATCAGGATCTTGTTGTAAGTTTTTAGAGCCACATTTTGGACAAGATGCAGGATTTTTATCTTCACTTGCAAACTCAAACTCACAATCATCACAATAAAAAACAGGAATTTTGTGTCCCCACCAAAGCTGACGAGAGATACACCAATCTCTAAGATCATTCATCCAAGCATTAAAAGAGTTTATCCAGTGAGGCGGATAAAATTTTGTCTCTCCTTTGGCTACCTTTGAAATCGCTTCATTGGCTATCTCTTTTTTAACAAACCACTGTTTAGATATATAAGGCTCAACTACATTGTGGCATCTATAACAGTGACCAACTTGATGTGTATGTTCTTCTATCTTTTCAATAAAACCTTTTTGCTTTAGGGTGTTTATAATCTGCTCTCTTGCCTCTAATCTCTCTAAACCTTCAAACTCTCCACACTGTTCATTTAGAAAACCTTTCTCATTAAAACATGTGATAAATTTTAAGTTATGTCTTTTTCCAACTTCATAATCATTTGGATCATGAGATGGTGTTACTTTTACAATACCAGTTCCAACTAACATATCAACATGTGCATCTGCTATAATCTCAACTTCTCTATTTATAAGAGGTAGTTTAACTCTTTTTCCAATTAGATTTTTATATCTCTCATCATCTGGATGCACCATTACAGCACTATCTCCAAAATATGTCTCAGGTCTTGTAGTAGCAACTATAACAAAACCGCTATCATCAGCAAGAGGGTATTTAATATGGTAAAATTTTCCTTTAATATCCTCATGTTCAACTTCAATATCACTTAAAGCTCCATCGTGAGTACACCAGTTAACCATATAGTTATCTCTAACAATCAAGCCATCGTTGTAGAGTTTTACAAAGATTTTAGCAACAGCATTTTGTAAACCCTCATCCATTGTAAATCTTTGGCGGCTCCAAGCAGGTGTCGCTCCAAGACGACGCATTTGATTTAAGATATTTCCACCGCTAAGCTCTTTCCACTCCCAAATCTTTTTTAAAAACTCTTCACGCCCAATCTCCTCTTTTGTGATACCTTTTTCCAATAACTGCTTCTCTACAATATTTTGTGTAGCAATTCCAGCATGGTCTAATCCTGGTTGCCAAAGAGTTTTATACCCATCCATTCTCTTGTATCTTGTCATTATATCTTGAAGAGTATAAGTTAGTGCATGACCAATATGAAGGCTTCCTGTGACATTTGGAGGGGGTATCATGATGGAGAAATTTTTACCAGCTTTTTGTATATCTTTGTTTCCATCTATCTCAAAATAGCCTCTTTGCTCCCAAATTTTATAAAATTTATCTTCTACCTCTTTTGGGTTGTATAGTTTGCTTTTTTCACTCATAATCTGTTTTGCCTTAGACCTTAAAATTTGCGGTATATTAGCTAAATATGTGTAAAAAAATACTGTTATATATTAATTTTTTATTTTTATATAATAATGTAATATTTTGTGTTATTATAATTCAAAAAGGACAAATTATTGTTATGAAAGTAAAAAATTTATATTATTTATTGCTTGTTGTTTTTCTACTGTTTTCTCAAGGTTGTGGCGAAGTAGATGATAGAGGTGTTGTGGAGGTTGAAAAAGAGGAATATCTTCTATCTGAAGATAACTATATCTCTTTAGCAAAGTATCATTTTTCAAAAAGCTCAAACATAGTTTTAAAAGATGAGAGTAAAAAGATAGATAATGACTCAAAATTTAGATCATATTCAAACTCACAAGATAGTAGCTCTATATTAAAAGTTACATATGTAGCACCTTTTAACAAAATAGAGTCTATGAGATTGCAGAGTAAAGATAGATATGTAATATTAAAAGTTGATAATAATTTTGTAACTATATCTCTTTTTGAAGAAGATGTTTTGTTGGAAAGTGATAGAAAAAACAAGATAGAGTTTAATAGCTTTGGGCTTGGAAAAATTGGAGAGATGTTATGATGAAAAAATTATTTGCATCTATATTGTTATTTGTTGGTGTAAACCTTTTTGCTATCTCTGTATCAGTGGATAAAAGTGAATATAAACCATACGAGAGGGTAGCTGTAACATTGACTCAGATGCCAGGAGATGCTGGAGATTGGATGGGTATATTTCCAAAAGGATCATCAAATGCTTGGGAAAATGTTTTGGCTTGGAAGTATGATGGAGAAGTTTTTGATGGGACATATGAGTTAGATGGTGTTTTAAAAGGCGAATATGAAGTTAGAGTATTTCTAAATTATAGTTTTACACTTGTGGCAAAAGCAGACTTTGTAGTGACAGAAGTAGTTTATAATACTTCTGTTACAACTACTAAAGATAGATTTTTACCAAATGAGCCTATTAGTATTATATTAGAAAATATGCCAGGAAATTCTGGAGATTGGGTTGGAATTTTTCCAAAAAATTCATCAAATGCTTGGGCAAATGTTTTGACTTGGAAGTATGATGGAGAAGTTGTTGACGGTACATATGAGTTAGATTCTCTTTTAAAAGGTGATTATGAAGTTAGAGTATTTCTTCACTATAGTTATACACTTTTGGCAAAAAAACCATTTACAGTAGAAGATATTGTATATGATACAGTAGTAACTACTACTAAAGATGAGTTTTTTGCTGGTGAAAAAATAGGGATAACATTAACACAGATGCCAGGAAATTCTGGAGATTGGGTTGGTATATTTGCAAAAGATTCATCAAATGCTTGGGAAAATGCTTTAGCTTGGAAGTATGATGGAGAAGTTGTTGATGGTACATATGAGTTAGATGGTATGCAAGAGGGTGAGTATGAGGTTAGAGTATTTTTAAACAATACTCTAAATCTTTTGTCATCTTCTAGTTTTATAGTTATTGAACAACCAATAATTACAACAATTAAAACCAATAAAGATAGTTATGATAATGGTGAAAAGATTACTATAACTTTTCACAATATGCTGGGAAATCAAAGAGATTGGATAGGGGTTTTTAAAGTAGGTGATATTAGCAGTTTTGAAAATGCTTATCATTTTGATTGGACTTATGGTGTAGCCTCTTCTGAGATAGAGTTTTCTGGTTTGCAAGAGGGTGAGTATGAGGTGAGGGCATTTTTTAATAACAGTTTTGATGAGAAAGCCGTTTATCAATTTACAGTTATAGAAAAACTGTTATCTCCTATCATATTTGAAGATGCCGAAGGTGGCATATCTGATGAATGGATTCATGTTCTGGGTAGTTTTTCACCTCGTCACGATCGTCGTGGCACACTTGTTTTAACCCCTGAGTGGATACATAACGGTGGAGATAGCTATACAAATAAATCAGAGTATCATCTTCCAATGCACAACTCTATACACACAATTTTGGAGATGGATATGGGTGGCTTGGAAAACTATCTTCTTCCAGTTTACTATGGTAGAGAAAATAGACGCGGAAATATGCCACACTTTACAGTTGCTGTTTATGTAAAGACTAAAAAAGGAAAAAGAGTATTAGCTTGGGATTCGTTTTTCAATCATGAAAATATACCTGCATTTAAAGTAGATTATGGTGGTGAGCATATCTGGCTATATTACCCTTCACCAGTTGAGCATGTCAGAGGATGGCAGTTTGATCAAAAAGATGTTTGGAGACATTTTAGAGTAGATTTAAAAAGAGCACTCAAACAGCTAGAGCCAGACAATGAGTTAATTTATGTTGAAAAATTTATGGCAACAGGTGGTTTTTTAGACAATATAAAACTCTCTTCACATTAAAACAAATCTTCGGTTTTAAAGACCGAAGAAGTTAAAATAGTTCTACTCTAATCTTTTCTTTAAATTTTTATGTTAAAATAGAAATATATAAAAAACATAATCGGGGTTTTATGGAAAATCTTTTTTTAATTATAATATCAACTATTTTAATATCAACAATATTAAATGTATTTTTAAAAAAACTCGATATTCCGACAATTATTGGATATATATTTGCGGGTCTTATTATAAATTATACATTTGATTTATTTCATACAGATAGTGAAGCACTTACTCTTATAGCAGAGTTTGGAATAGTATTTTTGATGTTTACAATTGGATTGGAGTTTTCAATCAAGCATTTAAATGCCATGAAGAGAGAAGTTTTTCTATTTGGTTCGTTTCAGGTGATATTTTCTGGGCTTCTTTTTACAGCACTTGCCCTTTTTCTTTTAGATGTAGGGACAAAAACTGCCATCATTTTAGGTTTTGCTCTCTCTTTATCTTCAACGGCAATTGTACTAAAGGTTTTAAATGAAAAAAATCAAATTCATACTGGTTATGGTCGAACAACTCTTGGTATCTTAATCTTTCAAGATTTAGCTGTTATTCCGATTTTGCTAATGGTTTCTATTTTTGCTAAAGATAGTGACTCTGTTGGATTATTGATTTTACAAACTATTGGTTCTGCCATAATTGTTTTTGCCATACTTTTTATGGGTGGAAGAGTAGTTTTAGATAAATTTTTTGGTTGGGTTACTTCTGTAAATTCTGAAGAGATATTTTTAGCATCTGTTCTTTTTGTTGTTATGAGTGCATCTTTTATAGCTCATGTGTTTGGATTTTCATACACTCTTGGAGCTTTTATAGCAGGTATGGCTATCGCTGAGACTAAGTTTAAGTATCGAGTGGAGTCTGATCTTGTGCCATTTCGAGATATACTTCTTGGTGTATTTTTTGTAACTATTGGTATGCAGATTGATCTTAGTACGATTTTAAGTTATGGTCATATTATATTTGTCTTGTTAGTCTCTATTATGTTAATTAAAGCTCTTGTAATTTTTGCAATTTTATATAAATCGTTGCAAAGACGAATAAGTCTTAAAACAGCACTTGCACTATTTCAAGTTGGAGAGTTTTCACTAGCTATATTAGCTCTTGCTCATAATAATGGATTACTAAGTAGCACTTACAATCAAGTTTTAATTATAACTATTGTGGCATCTATGATTTTAACACCATTTGTTTTAAAAAATATCACAAAAATTGCAGATAAATTCTCTCCAGAAACAGAGACAGAGTATGAGAATATATCTTCAGGAGGTTATAAAAATCATATAATTATATGCGGATATGGAGCACTTGGACAAAAAATTGCTAAACATTTTAAAAAGATAGGTATAAATTATATTATATTAGAACACTCTATGAATTTTGTAAATCTTGGGCGAGAGAGAAATGAGCCTATTATATTGGCAAATGCTTCAAGAGTAGATACTCTTGAAGCTGTTGGAATTAGAGAATCAGTTGCTGTAATTGTTGCAATTGATAATGCTTCAAAACTTCGCCTTATTTGTGAAGCTATAAGCTCTATTGATAGTGATATAAATACAGTAGTAAAGGTAGCAAATAAAAGTCATCAAGAGATTATTGATGGATTTAAGATAAATCATATTATAAATGAGAGTGAAGAGATAGCTAAAATTTTAATAGATGAGGTGCTTAATTGCAAAATAAAAAATATATAATTTTTGATATGGATGGAACTTTGATAGATAGTTCAAATGTAATTGCAAACTCTATAAACTATGTAAGAGAACAGTTAACACTTCCACCTATGGAGAGAAAACAAATTGTATCTTGTATTAACAATGTTAACATTCACGCACCTAGTTTTTTTTATGAAGTGCCAGAGTTTACAAAAGAGCATCAGCTATGGTTTAGTGAGTATTATGAAAGGTATCATCACATAGATACAATTTTATATGAAGGGATAGAGGATTTATTAGAAAAACTAAAGAAAACTCATAAACTTTCCATTGCAACAAATGCTTATAAAACTTCTGCAAAACAGATGCTTGAGGCTAAAAATATAAGTAGACATTTTGATATAGTTATGTGTGCTGATGAAGTGGAAAAACCGAAACCAGATAAAGAGATGATAGAGGTTATCATAGATTATTATGGTGGAGATAGAGATGAGTTTGTAGTTATAGGAGATGGAGAGAGAGATATAATGGCTGCAAAAAATGCAGGTGTTGACTCTATATTGGTAAATTGGGGATTTAGTGATCATAAGAGTGAGGCTATAAGAGATGTAGATGGGTTAGAGAGTTTGATTTTTTCTATTTGATATAAACTCACTCACAATAATTTTACAAAAGGAGTTCCTCTGCAATCTAGTACAGTTCCCACTAAATAGCGCCTATTTTAACGATAAGAAAAAGGTGTCTAAAAACGAAAAATTTAGAAAATTATAGCATAATTTACGATTATGCTATAATTACATAAAAAGGAGAGCTATAACATGAGAGTTGGAGTAGTTGGAGCTGGAAAGTGGGGGCAGGCTCTTCATTTTGCAATTTTACAAAGAGGCGATTCAAGTATTAGTTCACGAACAAAAAGAGATATAAAAAATTTTATAAGTTTTAAAGAGATTATGGAGTTTGAGTATCTTATCTTCGCAATTTCAGCTCAAAATGCAAGGCATTGGCTAGAAAATGAGTTTGTCTTTAAAAATCAAAAAATTTTAGTCGCTTCAAAAGGTATAGAGGTAAATAGTGGGAAGTTTCTAAATGAAGTTTTTTCTGAATTTATTCCACAGAAAAACTTAGCTTTTATCTCAGGACCATCATTTGCATCTGAGGTTAAAGAGTCTTTGCCAACAGCACTTGTTATAAGCTCAAAAGATAAGAAACTAGCCAAAAAGTTTTCAAAACTTTTTCCCTCGTTTATAAAAACTTACACCTCAAAAGATGTTATAGGGGCAGAAGTTTGTGGAGCATATAAAAACATCATAGCAATCGCAAGTGGCATATGTGATGGTTTGAAACTAGGAAACAATGCAAGAGCATCTCTTATATCGAGAGGGCTTGTAGAGATGATGAGATTTGGTAGACATTTTGGTGCAAAAAAAGATACATTTATAGGTCTTAGTGGTTCTGGAGATCTTTTTTTGACAGCTTCAAGCAGACTTTCGAGAAATTATAGAGTAGGGCTTGGACTCTCCGCTGGAAAAAAACTAGATGTTATTTTAAAAGAGCTTGGAGAGGTTGCTGAGGGAGTTTATACGAGTGAAGCTGTTTATCGTATTGCACAAAAAGAGGATGTATATACACCAATAGCTGTAGAGGTTTATCGTATGTTAAATGGAAAGCATCCTGAAGATAGTTTGAGAGATTTATTGGCTAAATAATCTTTTGGCTATAATATTTTATAATTTTTAGATAAAGGTAGAGATGTTTGTAGATCATGTAGAGTTAATTCTTAGTTCTGGTAAAGGTGGGGCTGGGTCGGTTTCGTTTCGTCAAGAGAAGTTTGTGCTAAAGGGTGGACCTGATGGAGGAGATGGAGGGCGTGGAGGAGATATCTTTTTTTTAGTGGATAAAAATTCACATACTCTCTCTAATTTTAGAGGTAAAAATCAGCTAAAAGCTAAAAATGGAGTTCCTGGGATGGGGCGAAAAAAGTATGGTAAAAAGGGTGAGTCATTAACTTTGTCAGTACCTCCTGGGACACAAGTTATAGATGCAGATACGGATGAGTTACTTTTAGATTTAACTACTGATGGGCAAAGTGTTAAGTTTTTAGAGGGTGGAAAAGGTGGGCTTGGAAATTGGCACTTTAGAAGCTCTACCAACCAAAGACCAGCATATGCACAACCTGGACTTCCTGGAATTACTAGGAAAATTAGATTAGAGTTAAAACTTATCGCTGATGTTGGGCTTGTTGGCTTTCCAAATGTTGGAAAATCAACACTCATATCTATACTCTCAAATGCTACTCCTGAAGTGGCAAATTATGAATTTACAACTCTAACACCAAAGCTTGGAGTTGTTATGGTTGATGAGTATACTTCTTTTGTTATGGCTGATATTCCAGGTATTATAGGTGGGGCTAGTGTGGGTAAAGGCTTGGGATTGGAGTTTTTAAAGCATATTGAGAGGACTAAATTTTTGCTTTTTATGCTTGATGTTGCAAATTATCGTACTTTAGAAGAGCAGTATGATACACTAAAGTTAGAACTTGGAAATTTTTCAGAAATTATGAAAAAAAGAAACTTTGCAATCGCATTAACTAGAATAGATAGTGTTTTAGAAGAGGAAGTAACAAATAAGATAGACTCTTTTATCTCATATGTTGGATTAGATAAAGATGAACATAATAATGTTTACCATTTTAATGAAAACTATAAAACATATGTTCAAAAACTTGATGAGTTTATAGAGTATGATAGTCAGAAACCATTTTTCATAGCACCTATTTCTTCTATAACCAAATTAAATATTAAGCCACTTAAGTTTGCACTTTTAGATGCAGTTAAAAAGATTAGAGATGAAGCGGATTGTAGTTAAAGTAGGCTCACATGTTTTGAGTCAAGATGGTGAGTTAGCAAGAGATAGAATTGCAAACTTGGTCTCTTTTTTGGCAGATCTTGGTGAAAAATATGAAGTTATACTTGTCTCTTCTGGTGCAGTAGCAGCTGGGTATTCAAAATTAAAAATTGATAGATATACTCTTGGAAATAGGCAAGCAATTGCTGCTGTTGGACAACCCTATCTTATGAGTATTTATGCAAAAGAGTTAAGCTCATTTGGCATTTTAAGTGCTCAAATTCTTTTAAGTGCATCTGATTTTGATTCAAGAAAACGGACAAAACATGCAAAGTGTGCAATTGATACTCTCATAAAAAATGGAGTAATTCCAATCATAAATGAAAATGATGCTACCGATATAGCAGAGCTTGTTTTTGGAGACAATGATCAAATGTCAGCTCATGTTGCTCATTACTTTGATGCAAAAGAGCTTATTATCCTTTCAGATATTGATGGCTATTATGATAAAGATCCTAGAGTTTTTGAAGATGCGGTTATGAAAAAAAGAGTTGAAGTTATAAAAGCTAGTGAGCTTGAAATTCCAGCAGTTTCAAACGGTACTTTTGCAACGGGTGGGATTGTCACAAAACTAAAAGCAGCAAAGTTTTTACTTGATAATAAAAAAGAGATGTTTATGGCGAGTGGTTTTGATCTTAGGGATGTGAGAAGTTATTTCTTACATGGAGAGCATTTAGGAGGAACTCACTTTAAAGGGAGAACTTTATGAGAGTTGTTTTTATGGGGACACCTTCATATGCAACGGTAATTTTAAAATACCTTTTGAAAGATGATGAGATAGAGGTTTTATCTTTAATTACACAGCCTGATAAACCAGTTGGGAGAAAACAGATATTAACTCCTCCTGATACGAAAAAATATCTTATAAAAGAGGATATTGATTTAGAGATTTATCAGCCAAAAACACTAAAAAGTGAAGATGCATATAACTATATCTTCAATTTAAAGCCTGATTTTATTGTGGTTGCTGCATTTGGACAGATACTTCCGAAAGATATATTAGAAATTTCTCCTTGTATAAATCTACATGCTTCAATTTTACCAAAATTTAGAGGAGCTAGCCCTATTCAAGATGCAATTTTGCACCAAGAGGAGTATCTGGGAGTTACTGCTATGCTTATGGATATAGGACTTGATACTGGAGAGATGCTTGGGTTCTCTTATATAAAAATTGATAAATTAAATGCAAGAGAGCTTTTTGAAAAACTCTCTTTTATAGCTGCAAAATTAACTCTAGATACCCTTAAAAATTTTGATAAAATTTCCCCAATAAAACAGCACTCTTGTGAGGCAACTTATGCAAAAAAGATTACAAAAGAGGATGGGCTTTTGGATTTAGAAGATGCAAAAAAGAGTGAAGCAAAATTTCGGGCTTTTATATTTTGGCCTGGTGTTTTTTTAGAGAGTGGATTAAAGTTAAAAGAGTTGTTGCTTTTTGAAAAAGAGGGTGAGTTTAAAAAAGGTGAGATTTTAGAGGTTTTAGATGACTCAATAGTGGTAGGATGCAAGGTTGGAAGTTTGAGAATTTATAGAGTTCAACCAGTTTCTAAAAAAGAGATGAGTGTTATTGATTATATCCGTGGAAAAAGGCTTGGGGTTGGAGATAATCTATCTTAAAGAGACAAGTTCTACTCATAAAGTCTTAATTAAAAAACTTCTTGATAAGAGTCTGAAACCTCCAATAGCTCTAAGTGCAGATGTTCAAAAAAATGGAGTAGGAAGTTTTGAAAATAGCTGGGAGGGAATGGATGGAAATCTCTTTTTGTCCTTTTCTGTACATTTAAATACTCTTCCTGATGATATTCCAAAACACTCTTTTTCTATCTATTTTTCATATATCTTAAAAGAGCTTTTAGAAGAGCTTGGTTCAAAAGTTTTCTTAAAATGGCCAAATGATTTTTATATCGGGGATAAAAAGGTAGGAGGGACTATTACAAAAGTTATAAATGGCGATATTTTGGTCTGTTCAATAGGTATAAACTTAAAAAATTCTCCACAAAAATTTGAAATTATTGATATAAATGTTGATAAAATTGCATTGATTGAAGCTTATTTTTTAAAACTAAAAGAAGATATTTTATGGAAGTATATATTTATCAAATATAAGATAGAATTTGAGAAATCACGAGACTTTTTGTACTATGATAAGAGAGAAAAAAAGAAAATCTCTTTAAAAGATGCAAAGCTTAAAAAAGATGGCTCAATTGAGCTGAATAAAAGAGAGGTTTATAGCTTACGATGAGTGAAATTATAGCGATAGCAAATCAAAAAGGTGGTGTTGGAAAAACAACAACAGCCGTTAATTTAGCAGCCTCATTAGCTGTTGCTGAAAAAAGAGTTTTACTTGTAGATATTGATCCGCAGGCAAATGCAACAACAGGACTTGGATTTGCAAGAAGTGATTTTGAGTTTAACATATATCATGTCTTGATTGGCAGAAAACAGATGAGTGATATTATCTTAAAAACCTCTATCGATTCACTCGATCTTGCCCCTGCAAATATCGGGCTAGTTGGTGTTGAAAAAGATTTTTATGAAGGTACTAATAATAACAAAGAACTTCTTTTAAAAGAGAAACTTTATGGTATTAAAAATAATTATGATTATATCATTTTAGACTCTCCTCCAGCATTAGGACCAATAACTATAAATGGACTCAGTGCAGCAAACTCTGTAATAATTCCAATACAGTGTGAATTTTATGCATTAGAGGGATTGGCACAACTTTTAAATACAGTAAAACTTATCAAAAAAACAATCAATCCAAAACTAAGTATAAAAGGTTTTTTACCAACAATGTATACAGCTCAAAATAACCTTTCAAAGCAGGTTTTTGCAGATTTGAAACAGCACTTTAAAAGTAAGTTATTTGAAGATAAAAAGAACTCATCTTATATTGTAATTCCTAGAAATATTAAATTAGCTGAGTCTCCTAGTTTTGGAAAACCTATCATTTTGTATGATATAAAATCATCAGGTTCATTAGCTTATCAAAATTTAGCACACACAATTTTAGCAAGTTAGGAGAGTTTTGATGGCAAAAAGTAAACTTGGACGAGGATTAAGCTCTATTTTAGATGATGTTGAAGATGCATATAGAAAAGATGTTGAAGAGGACTCTTCAATTATAAAAGAGTTATCTTTGGAACTTATTGTCCCAAATATTCATCAACCAAGAAAACATTTTGATTCAAATACTTTAAAAGATCTCTCAGATTCTATCGTAAAACACGGTCTTTTACAGCCTATAGTGGTAGTTCAAAAAGATAATGGCTATATGATAATTGCAGGAGAGAGAAGGTATAGAGCTACAAAACTTGCAGGTCTTAAAAAGATAGATGCAATTGTAGCAAATTATAACTCTAAAAATCTTCGTGAACTTGCTCTGATTGAAAATATTCAAAGAGAAAATCTTACACCATTAGAACTTGCAAACTCTTATAAGGAGCTTATTGAAGAGTACTCTATAACACAAGAAGAGTTAAGCAGTATTATCTATAAAAGTAGGTCACAAATAACTAATACTTTAAGACTTCTTTCATTGGCATCTCATACACAAGAACTTTTAAATACGGGGAAAATCACTCAAGGTCATGCAAAAGTGATTGTTGGTCTTGATGAGAAAACTGAGATAATGATAGCAGATACAATTGTTGGACAAAAACTTAGTGTTAGAGATAGTGAAGATTTGATTAAAAGTATAAAGTCTTCACCATCAAAAGATTTTAAAACTGATATAAAAAAAGAGATACAAGATATAAAAGAGATAAAAAATATAGTTAAAAAACTTACAGATTTGGGATTTAAAACTAAAAAAAGTGGAAACAAGTTGATACTTAACTTTAATGATGAAAGTCAAGTTCAAAAGTTTTTAACACACTTTCAATAGTAATTTGATAGATATTTAATCTTACTTTATAATTATTATGATAAAATCTTTCAAATTTTCAAGAAGATGCAAAAAAACCACGATGATAAGGATGTAAATGTTAGACATTAGTTTAGGAATGATAATTTTTGTAGGGGTGCTGTTTTTGGGGCTTGTTTATCTATTAAATGAGATGCTTTATAAACCACTTTTATCGTTTATGGATAAGAGAGAAAAATCAATCAGAGATGATTTGTTGGTAGCTGATAAAAATGATGGTGACATAGAGGAAGATTTGCAAGAGGCAAATGCAAAGATTATAGCTGCAAAAGCAGAGGCTTCAAAGATTAGAGAAGATGCAATGGCTAAAGCAAAAGAGGCTGCAAGTAGAGCATTGGCTGAGGCTAAAGAGTCATTTGATAGTAAATATGCTACATTTGTAAAAGAGCTCTCTAAAGAGCGAGTTACTTTGAAAAAGGGTATTTCTTCAAATTTATCATCTTACCAAGATGGTATTAGCACAAAAATAAAAAACATTTAGGTAAAGGAGTTCTTTTGAAATTAAGATATTTTGTATTGCTGTTATTTCCAGCTCTACTTTTAGCAGCAGGAGATGGTACTGGTAAAACAGACATTGTTCCAAGATTAATTAACTTTATAATTTTTGCTGGAATTTTATACTATCTCATAGCAAAACCTTTGAAAGATTATTATAATGGTAGAACAGATGAGATAGCAAATAGACTAACTTCTATTCAAGATAAGTTAAAAGAGTCAAAGCTAAAAAAAGAGCAGGCAAAACAGAGTTTAAAAGATGCGAGTGAGAGTGCTATTGATATTATTGAGAGTGGAAGAAAAGAGGCTATTTTGCTTACAAACAAGATAGAGGATAATCTTAAAAATGACTTGGATAATCTTAAAAAATCTTACGATGACCGTATTTTAATTGAAGAGAAAAAGATGACAAGATCTGTTGTCGCTGAAGTAGTTGATGAGATATTTGATGGTGAAAAAGTTCAACTTAAAAATAGTGATTTTTTAAATATTATCAAAAAAAAGGTTGCATAGATGAGTGTTATAGCAAAAAAATATGTTAAAGCACTTGTTGAAAGTGTAGATGAAAAATCTCTTGTTTTGGCTTATGAAAGTTTAAAAAATTTAATACCAGCATTTAATAATAAAAAATTTAATAATATTTTATCATCAAGTGATGTGACAAGCTTGAAAAAAGGAGAGTTTATACTCTCTTTGCTTAAAAATCCAGATGTGAAGCTTACAAATTTTATAAAACTTTTAAGTAAAAATGGAAGATTAAACGAGATTCCAACTATTACAAAAGAGTTAAAAAATCAAATTGCAAAATTAAATAATCAATTTGATGGAGTTGTTATAAGTAATTTTGAAGTAAATCAAAGCGATATGATAGATTTAGAAAAGAGTATTAGTAAAAAGTTAAACACTACAATAAAGTTAGAAAACAAAGTTAGTGATTACCCTGGTATTAAAGTTGAAGTTGAGAGTTTGGGTGTTGAAGTTAGTTTTTCAAAAGATCGTTTAAAAGCTCAAATGGCCGAACATATATTAAAAACATTATAAAAATAGAGATAAAAATTTAAATAAAACAAGGAGACTTAAGTGGGCACAAAAGTGAAAGCAGATGAGATTAGTACTCTTATTCAAGAGAGAATTGATAATTTCGAATTAAATGTAGATATTGAAGAGACAGGTAAGGTTATTCAGTATGCAGATGGAATTGCTAGAGTTTATGGACTTAACAATGTCATGGCAGGAGAGATGGTTGAGTTTGAAAACGGTGAGCGAGGTATGGCTTTAAATCTTGAAGAGTCTGTTGTTGGTGTTGTAATCCTTGGAAAAGGTGTTGGAGTATCAGAGGGCTCAACTGTAAAAAGACTTGGACGACTTTTAAAAGTTCCTGTTGGAGATGCGATGCTTGGTCGTGTTGTAAATGCACTTGGTGAGCCAATTGATGGCAAAGGTGATATTAAAGCAGCTGATTATAAGTTTGTTGAGGAAAAAGCTCCTGGAATTATGGCTAGAAAATCAGTTCATGAGCCACTTCAAACGGGTATTAAAGCAATTGATGCACTTGTTCCAATTGGAAGAGGTCAAAGAGAGCTTATTATTGGTGATAGACAAACTGGTAAGACTACAGTTGCTATTGATGCTATCATCAACCAAAAAGGTCAAGATGTAGTTTGTATATATGTTGCAATTGGACAAAAGCAGTCAACTGTTGCACAAGTTGTTAAAAAACTTGAAGAGCACGGTGCATTAGAATATACCATCATCGTTGAAGCTGGTGCTAGTGATAGTGCAGCTTTACAGTTTTTGGCTCCTTATACTGGTGTTACTATGGGTGAATTTTTTAGAGATAGCTCTCGTCATGCATTGATTGTTTATGATGATCTTACAAAGCATGCTATTGCTTATAGAGAGATGTCATTAATCCTTAGACGACCTCCTGGTCGTGAGGCTTATCCTGGAGATGTTTTTTATCTTCACTCAAGACTTTTAGAGAGAGCTGCAAAACTAAGTGATGCATTGGGTGCTGGTTCATTGACTGCTCTTCCTATCATCGAAACACAAGCTGGTGATGTTTCTGCATATATTCCTACAAATGTTATCTCTATCACTGATGGTCAAATTTTCTTAGAGACTGATCTTTTTAACTCAGGAATTCGTCCTGCTATCAATGTTGGTTTGTCAGTTTCTCGTGTTGGTGGAGCTGCTCAGATTAAAGCTACTAAACAAGTTGCTGGAACTTTGAGACTTGATCTTGCACAATATAGAGAGCTTCAAGCATTTGCACAGTTTGCATCTGATCTTGATGAGTCAAGTAGAAATCAACTTGAACGTGGTCAGAGAATGGTTGAAGTTTTAAAACAAGGACCTTATGCACCTGTTCCTGTTGAGAAACAAGTTGTTATTATCTATGCTGGTGCAAATGGAATTTTAGATGATATTCCTGCAAGTGATGTTGTGAAGTTTGAAGAGGGTCTTTATCCGTTTATAGAGGCAAAATATCCTAAAATTTTTGAAGCAATTGTTGCAGATAAAAAAATCACAGATGAGACAGATGGGTTGTTAAAAACAGCTCTTGGCGAATATAAAGCGACATTCATTGTCAAATAAGGTCTAAAATATGGCAAATTTAAAAGATATTAAGAGAAACATAAAAAGTGTTAAAAACACTCAAAAGACAACAAAAGCTATGAAGCTTGTCTCTACTGCAAAGTTAAAACGAGCAGAAGAGGCGGCTAAAAAGTCTCGTGAGTATGCTAAAAAATTAAATGAGATGCTCTCAGAGATATCTGAAAGTATTAACAAGTTTAAAGTAGGTGGCTCAACAAGTCGTTTTTTTGAAACAAATGATAATCCAAAAGTTGTTGATATACTTTTTGTAACAGCAGATAAAGGTCTTTGTGGTGGCTTTAATATTCAGACTATAAAAAGAGTAAAATCTATCATGGCAGAGTATGAGGGGAGTTCTACAAAAGTAAGACTTAGAGCAGTTGGGCGAAAAGGGATTGATTATTTTAGATTTCAAGGAATAGATCTTTTAGAAAAAGATATAGGGATTAGCTCTGCTCCAACATATGAGAAAGCTCAAGATGTTATTAAAAAAACTGTCGATGATTTTGTAAATGGTGAGTGTGAAAAAGTTATTTTAGTGCATAATGGATATGTAAATATGATAACTCAAGAGGTTAAACAAACTGGGCTTATTCCTGTTGATACTATCAAAATCGAAACAAAAGATGCTGATTCAATGATGGAAATTGAGAGTGATGAAGAAGAAAAAGTATTGGATGAGTTGGTCAGAAAATATTTTGAATATAATATGTACTATTCTCTAATTGACTCTCTTGCTGGTGAACATAGTGCTAGGATGCAGGCTATGGATAATGCAACCAATAATGCAAAAGAAAAGGTAAAAGAACTTACAATTAAATATAATAAAGCTAGACAAGAGGCTATTACAACAGAGCTGATTGAGATTATTAGTGGTATGGAAGCATTAAATTAAAAGAAAAAAAATATAAGGAGCAAAACACATGAAAGGTGTTATTTCACAGGTTATTGGACCTGTTGTGGATGTTGATTTTACGGATTATTTACCGGCTATCAATGAAGCGATTGAAGTTAATTACGAAGTTGAAGGGTCTAAGCAAAGACTTATATTGGAGGTTGCAGCACATGTTGGTGATGGTCGTGTAAGAACGATTGCAATGGATATGAGTGAGGGTTTAAGAAGAGGTTTAGAAGCTAAGTCACTTGGATGTCCTATCAAAGTTCCTGTTGGTGAAGAGGTTCTTGGTAGAATTTTTAATGTTATTGGTGAGGTTATCGATGAGGGTGAGCCTGTAGTTGCTAAGCAGACTTGGTCAATTCATAGAGACCCACCTCCTTTTGAAGAACAAAGTACAAAAAGTGAAGTTTTTGAGACAGGTATTAAAGTAGTTGATCTTTTAGCACCATATGCAAAAGGTGGAAAAGTTGGACTGTTTGGGGGAGCTGGTGTTGGTAAGACTGTAATTATTATGGAGCTTATTCACAATGTTGCTTTTAAACATAGTGGGTACTCTGTATTTGCTGGTGTTGGTGAGAGAACTAGAGAGGGTAATGATCTTTATGAAGAGATGAAAGAGTCAAATGTTCTTGATAAAGTTGCTTTATGTTACGGTCAGATGAGTGAGCCTCCTGGAGCTAGAAATAGAATTGCACTAACAGGTCTTACTATGGCTGAGTATTTCAGAGATGAGATGGGTCTTGATGTTTTGATGTTTATTGATAATATCTTTAGGTTTTCTCAGTCAGGTTCAGAGATGTCTGCACTTCTTGGAAGAATTCCTTCAGCAGTTGGTTATCAGCCAACTCTTGCTCGTGAGATGGGTATACTTCAAGAGAGAATTACTTCAACTAAAAAAGGTTCAATTACTTCTGTTCAAGCGGTTTATGTTCCTGCAGATGACTTAACAGATCCTGCTCCTGCTACGGTTTTTGCTCATTTAGATGCAACTACAGTTTTAAATAGAAGTATCGCAGAAAAAGGTATCTATCCTGCTGTTGATCCACTTGATTCAACTTCAAGATTACTAGATCCACAAATTATCGGTGATGAGCATTATGCAATTGCTCGTGGTGTTCAGCAAGTTCTTCAAAAGTATAAAGATCTTCAAGATATCATTGCAATTTTAGGTATGGATGAGCTTAGTGAAGAGGACAAACAAGTTGTTGAAAGAGCTAGAAAAATTGAAAAATACCTATCTCAGCCGTTTTTTGTTGCGGAAATTTTTACGGGGAGTCCTGGTAAATATGTAGCATTAGAAGATACACTAGCTGGATTTAAAGGAATTTTGGCAGGTGATTATGATGACTTACCAGAAAATGCATTTTATATGGTTGGTGATATGAATGAAGCGAAAAGCAAAGCAGAAAAAATGAAGGCGAAGGCTTAGACCTTCTTCTTGTAAGGAAAATTAATGGCAACTATGAAATGTGAAATTATTACACCTGATGGGTTAGTTTTTTCAGGAGATATTTTAAGTGCAACACTTCCAGGAAGTGAAGGAGAGTTTGGTGTATTGCCTCACCATGCATCTTTGGTTACACTTCTTGCATCTGGTGTGATTGAGATTGAAAAAGAGGATAAACAAAAAGAGTTGATAGCTATTAACTGGGGTCATGTTAAAGTTGACGAAGGTAAAATTACAATTTTAGCTGAAGGTGCGGTTGCGATTTCAGGGAGTGGATCTGAGATAGCAACTGCTTTAGAGAAAGCAAAAGAGTTAGTTTCAAGCTTAAGTGATTCAGATGTTGCTATAGCAACTGCTACTGCTAAGTTGGAGAGTGCTGCTAAAGGGAAACTTTAAAAGGGGATTTATGGATATTCTATTTTCATATATTGTTGATGGCGGAATTATTGCGATTTCGGTTTTTTTGTGGCTGTCGATATATTTTATTATAACTATTTGGATTTGGGTCTCAAGAGTTCTAACTTTAAATAGTTGGGAAAAAAGTGAAAAATCTTCATTAGAGTCACTTTTGAGAGGTGTTCCTAAGATAAAGAGAAGCTCAATTTTAAGTAACTGTTTACAAAATGATGATGCAAGAGCTACTCTTGGGATTTGTAAGAGTGTTGCTGAAAAAAAGGCAACAGCATATTTATCTATGCTCTCTGTTATCTCTTCAACTGCTCCTTTTATTGGTCTTTTTGGTACAATAGTATCTATTTTAAAAACATTTGCACAGCTTGGAAATGCAAAAAGTGCATCTCTTAGTGTTATCGCTCCTGCAATTTCTGAAGCTTTGGTTGTTACTGCTGCTGGTATTTTTGTAGCAATTCCAGCTTATACTGCTCATGTATTTTTAAAGAGAAAAGCATATGAGCTTTTGAGTGTTATAGATAGAGAGATTGAACTTCTTCAAATGTCATCTTTTGAACACACAAGTGGTAATAAAAAGCATGATTAATTGGGATGAAGAGCCTGATCTAAATATCACACCGCTTGTTGATATTATGTTAGTGCTTATGGCAATTTTGATGGTATCAGCTCCTATAATGGAATATCAAGATGATATAAATCTACCTCAAGGCTCAACAGCAAAAGCGACTCAAAGTATACCTGATTTATCAATTAGAGTAGATGGGAAAAGGGTTATATATATAAAAAATAAAAAATATAGCTTTGAAACTTTTGCTGATGATTTTGTTTTAGGCTCAAATAAGTACCCAAAAGATACAGTTGTATATATAAAAGCAGATAAAACACTGAAATATGATGATGTTATGTTTATATTAAAAGTTATTAAAGATTCAGGTTTTTCAAAAGTATCACTTGTAACACATGGCTGATAAAAATCTATATAGAATTATTGCTGCTTTAGTCGCAATTTTTATCTATCTTTTTATAGCACTTTCACTTGTTACTTATCTTAAAGATGATTCAAAATTGAAAAAAGATTATGGATACAATGTAGAAGATGCAATAGTTGTAAATATAGACTCACTTTTAGATGAAAAGCCAAAACCTTTAGAAAAATTAATACCAAAACCTGTTCAAAAACCTATCTCAAAACCAATAGAGCCTGTTCATAAAGTAGAGCCTATTATATTGCCTCCAGATCCTGAACCTGAACCAAAACCTAAAGTAGAGCCTATCATACTGCCACCAGATCCAGAGCCTAAGGAGGAGGAAGATGCCAGAGATAAAGAGGCGAAATCAGCAAAAGATCTATTTTCAACTCTAAGAACAGATGATTATAAAAAGGTTATGAGAGAGAGGCAAAAACAAGAGGAGGCTAGGGCTAGTAGATTGGCGAAACAAGAGGCTAAAAAGATAAAAAAAGAGGCCGAGGAGAAAAAACAAAAAGAGCAGAAAAAAAGAGCAGAAGCCAAAAAAGCTAGAGAAGCAGTTGAGCAGATGCAAATCTCAACTGCTTCACAATCTAAAAAAAGTGGAGAAAAACATGAGTTTTGGAGTTTTGTATCTGACAAAATAATGGCAAAGTGGCAGAGAACAATCTCTACACAAGATGGATTATCGGCAACTGTTGTGATAAGAATTGATAAGCGTGGAAAACTCTCATATAGTGATCTTGAGTCTTCAAATAACTCTATGTTTGATACAAAGCTTAAGGTATTTCTTGATAACTTAGAGTATGATAGATTTCCATCATACAAAGAGGGTTCTTTTATTGAGGCTCAATTTGAATTTACAGATAAAGAGAAAGGTTTATAGATGAAAAAATTACTGATTTTGTGTATATTTGCGATTAATTTAATCGCATTTGATTCTACTATTCAAATTGTTAAAAATTTAGAAAAACATCCTAGACTTGTTGTAGCAGATGCAGGAAGTTTGGGAGTTGATGATAAGACAAAAAGGAAATTTTTAAAACTTCTCATTGGAGATTTGAAAGTTAGTGCCTATTTTAATGTTGATAAATCATATGTAAAAATGGATTATATGAGCGATAGCGGTATGGCTAGTTTGGCAAATAGTGGTGTTGAAATTATTGCAAAAAGTAAAATTGAAAAAGAGCAAGGTGGTAAATTACTAGCAAGTGTTAAACTTATAAATGCAAAAAATGGAGATTTGTTATATGAAAAATTTTACTCTATATCTAAAACAAACAGATACCCATTTTTAGCACATAACATTGCAATAGATATAAATAATTATTTTGGAGCACCTTCTATATCTTGGATGAAGAACTATATCATTTTTGCTAGATATACATCTTCTGGAGAGAGTGAAATACTTGTAGCTGATTATACTTTAACTTTTAAAAAGAAGATTATCAGTGGAGGGTTAAATGTATTTCCAAAGTGGGCAAACTCTAAACAAGATAGTTTCTACTATACTTCATATAATGAACTGCATCCAACACTTTATCTTGTAAATGTATATACAGGTAAAAAAACAAAAATCGCTTCAAGCTCTGGTATGATTGTCTGTTCAGATGTAAGCCGTGATGGCTCAAAAATTTTAATCACAATGGCACCAAATGACCAGCCTGATATCTATCTTTTTGATGTTGCTTCAAAGAGTAAAAAGAGATTAACAACATATAAAGGGATTGATGTTAGTGGTAATTTTGTTGATAATGATGAAAATATAGTTTTTGTCTCAGAGAGGTTAGGGTATCCAAATATCTTTCAAAAGAGTATAAATGGCGGAAGTGTTGAACAGATGATATATCATGGTAAAAATAACAGCTCTTGTTCTAGTTTTGGAAAATATATCGTGTATTCAAGTAGAGAGAGTAAAAACTCATTTGGTAAAAATGTTTTTAATCTTTATCTTATTTCAACACAGACAGATTTTATAAGAAAACTGACAACAAATGGAAAAAATATGTATCCAAGGTTTGCAGATGATGGTGAGACTGTTATATTTATAAAGTATATTGGCAACAAAAGTGCATTAGGGGTTTTAAGACTTAATGCAAATAAGAGTTTTTTATTCCCTTTAAATGCAGGGAAAATTCAATCAATTGATTGGTAAAATCATTTTTTTTAGTATATTTAAGTTAATAATGCTAGAATTTTTAAAACTCTATATTAAGGAATATTAATGAGAAAGAGTACAATTTTATCTTTTGTAATGTCTGTAGTATTAATTACAGGTTGTTCAAAAAAGATACCAGAGATAGATACAGGTGGAGTTAGTGTGAATTCAGGGTATGATAATTCAGATACTATATCAAATGATTCACAGATAGATGGTATGGCTTCAATGGACAATAGCTCATCTTTTGCTTCACAAGAAGAGAGAATTGTTGCTATTCAAAATGAAGTTCAAACAGTATATTTTGCAACGGATAGCTATAGGTTATCAGATAATGAGATGCAAAAAATAGATCAAAATACAAATATCTTTAATGGTGATTTGGCAAATGATTTATCTATAAAAATTGAGGGAAATTGTGATGAGTGGGGAACTGATGAATATAATTATGCTTTAGGTTTAAAGCGTGCTAAAAGTGTTAAAGATACACTATCAAGTTTAGGTGTTGATGAGAGTCGCATGGCACTAATTAGTTATGGTGAGAGTAAACCAATATGTGCTGAACATAATACTGGATGTTGGCAACAAAATAGAAGAGTTGATTTTAAACTTTTACCATGATGAGATATTTTTTAATAATACTAGCTTTATTTTTTACTCTTGAGGCAAGAGAGGTATCATCTTTTGGTGCAGGTTCACTAGATAGTGATAATCCATATGGATTGAGTGAGAGTGAGAAGATAATTTTTGAAAACAAAAAACAGATACGAGTTCAAAATCGACAAATTTCTGATTTAACTGAAAAACTAGATGGAATGCGAAGTGTTGTTGAGTCTATGAGTTCAAAGATTGGAAAAACTGGTCAAAAATTAAATGAGTTAAATACTCAGACAAATAACGACGATTTAGAAGATTTTAGGGCTGATATTGAAGAGCTTAAAAGAGTTCAAAGTGAAAATTATGAAAAGATAAATGCAGTTTTGAAAAAATTAAGCTCAATGATTGATGAGATTGATGGTAGTTATGTTACAAAAGATGAGTTAAAATCTCTTAGTGTAAAAAAAAAGCCAACTAATCAAAATAGACCAGCAAAGTTAAGTAGTGGAGATAAGCTTAAAAAAGCAGTTGCACTTTATAGAAAAAAGTACTATACAAAAGCTTTCCCAATTTTTGTAGAACTTGCAGAAAGAAGTTATAAACCTGCAACTACAAACTACTATTTAGGTGAAATATCTTATTATAAAAAAAGATATTCAGATGCGATAGTTTATTATAAAAAGAGTGTAGGTTATTATGATAAAGCCTCATTTATGCCAACACTTCTTCTTCATACAGGCATATCGTTTCATAAGCTAGATGATGATGAAAATAAAGAGAAATTTTTACAAGCTCTCTTATCTTCATATCCTAATAGTAATGAAGCAAAAATTGCAGAAAAATATTTAAATTAAAAAAATTATAAGGTAGTAAAATGAAAATAGAAAAAAATTGTGTAGTCTCAATTGAGTATGAGTTAATCGAAGTTGGAGGATCTGATATATTGGACTCAAATAAGGGGCAAGCACCGTTGGATTTTATAGTTGGTAAAGAGCATATTATACCTGGGCTTGAAAGTCAGCTTTTGAATTTAGAAAAAGGTGAGAGTGCGGATATTAAAGTAAACTCAGCAGATGCATATGGCGAGGTTAAACCTGAAGCATTAGATACTCTTCCGCGTGAGCAATTTGCTGATATTGAACTGGATGTTGGGATGCAACTTTATGGGCAGAGTGAAAATGGTGAGAGTGTTGCTGTAACTGTAGCTGAGTTTGACGATGCAAATGTAACAATAGACTATAATCATCCTTTAGCTGGAAAAGATTTAATGTTTTCAGTCTCAGTTATTGATGTAAGAGAAGCTACTGATGATGAGCTTATAAGTGGTCAAATTGGTGGAGCTTGTAGTGATGAAAGTGGTGAAGGATGTGGTTGTAAATAGATACATCCACAAAGAAGGATATTAATGAAAATTTTAGCAACTATTTTACTCTTTTCATCTCTACTTTTTGGTTATCAGATAGGAGATAAAATAGATTCAGATATAAAAGAGAAACTAAGCATCGAAGATGATAAAATCTATATAATTGATTTTTTTGCATCTTGGTGTCCCTCATGTGAAAAAGAGATGCCATATATTTCGAAAGTAAATGAGTTGATTGATAAAGATAAGGTAGAAATTATTGGTGTTGGGGTTGATGAGGATGTTAAAAAAGGAGAGGAGTTTGTTAAAAGAGTAAAAGCAAACTTCAAAATAGTAAATGATCCAAAAAGTAATATTATCAAAAAATTTGACCCAATTGGTATGCCAGCTCTATATTTTATAAAAAAAGATGTAGTGGTAGCTTCAATCATTGGAGCAAAAGATGATATTGATAAGATAATTTTAAATAAACTTAAAGATTTAAAATGAGAGTTTTAATTTTAATAGGAGCACTTTTTATATTTAATGGATGTGCTATTAAAAATGTAAAAGCTTGGGAAAAAGAGACTCTTGCTAAAAATACTATGAAAACTGGTGGAGTAAATACTCTTTTAAAAAAATTTGAAAATCATGTCTATTTTTCTAAAGAAGCTAGTAAAGGTGGTGGTGGAGTAGCAGGGGGTGGTTGCGGATGCAATTAAAATTATCAATTCTTACTTGTTCATTACTTTGTTTCTCTTCATTGTATGCAGAAGATTATGTTAATGTCCAGTATGTTGGCTATGATGAAGATAGTGGAAGAACAACTATTTATTCTCCATCTATTGAGATAAATAAAGATTTTGGAGCTGATTATGCTTTAAATCTTTTTTTTACAATTGATAGTTTAAGTGGAGCAAGTCCTACATATTTTGATGCATCTAGTGGTGCTTCAGCCTCTTCTAAAGGGGAAACAGAGATAGAAAATATAAAATATGGTGATATAGATTATGATGATAATAGAAATGCTGGTGGTATTTTATTAACCAAAAGATTTGCATCTCGTGACGAACTTACAGTTGGAGTTAATGTCTCTAGAGAGAGAGACTATTATGCTAATGAAGTATCAGGTGAATATTTGCACTATCTTGATCAAAGTAAAAATCAATCAATTTCATTTGGGGCTTCATATCAAAAAAATGAGATTTTAATAGATTGTAAATTAGGTAATGATGAGTGTGATAGTTCAAGTGGCGCAAGTGAGGTAAAAAATCTTGATGTAGTTAGTGCTGAAGTTGGTTTTACCCAAGTTATTGATAAAACATCTCTTGTGAAAGCCTCTATCTTTTATATTAATGAAGATGGTTATTTAGATAATCCTTATATGCGAATTGTTAGAAACTATAATACAAGTAGTGAAATTACTCAAGAGAGTAAACCAGATACAAGAGTAGCGTATGGTACTTTAATTCAGTACTCAAAAGCATTAAATAGTAAAATTTCAACAACATCATCATACCGTTTGTATAGTGATGATTGGGATATAACTTCTCATACAATTAGTGGAGATTTATATTATGAAGTTACAGACAAGTTAACAACTGGAGTAGGGCTTAGATACTATATTCAAAGTGAGGCCAAGTTTTATAGTGCTAAAAAGGATTATTTTACTGAGCAGTTATATGCGTCAAGTGATAGACGGATGAGTGATTTCACTTCAATAAATTATAAATTGAGTAGTGATTATAAAATCAATAATAAGATTTCCATTAATGGAGGGTTGACATACTATAGTCAGCCTGATTATTTTGATGCTTTTTATTATAATATTGGAGCAAAATATAGATTCTAAATTATATTTTTAAAAGTGTTGAAGATAGTTCTGGTATAATTTTGAAAAAGGTGTATAATGGATTTAAAGATACAAAAAGCGAAAGCTACTATAAACAATGGTAGATTATTGATAGTTTTTACAGCATTACCGATTATTGGATCATTATTAAAGTTTTTTTATATTAAAGATGCTACTTCTATTGATATAGAAAACCCATT
>JAMOMC010000033.1 GCA_027068765.1 Campylobacterales bacterium | reverse complement strand
ACTAGCACTCTCCGCAAAGATAAATTGTGCTCCTGCATGAATTGAGCCTACATGATTTTTTATATTTTTGGTTAAATCTAACTCAAGTAAGTTGTTTTCATTTTTTTTGATGCCTATAAATTGATTTAAAATACTCATATACTGTAACTTTGGATAATTTTTGCATTTTTAAACAAAAAAGAGGCATGGTCGATTGCATCATAAATATCACTATCATTCCAAGATAACTTTTTTAACTCTTTTATATCACAAAGTTTAAACTCTTTTGGCTCATACATAGCTTTTATAGCTTTTTGTGCTAAAAGTTTATGTTTTGCATCTAATGGAATTTTTCCTATATCCTCTTTTAACTCTTTTAAAATATCTCTGCTGTAACCTTTTGCCAAAAGCAACTTTGTGTTAAATGATTTACAATATATAAAATTTTCTCTATTTGCGATATGAAGCCTTAACATTGCAAAAAAGTCATGATTTATTGTAGGATGATTTAAAAGATATTTAATCTCCTCTATAAATAGTTGAAATTTTTTGGGATTTATAGATAGTAAAAATTTAAAATGTAAAGGGACTACCCCTAACTCTTTTTCGATATTTTCTAACACAACTTGCATCTTCTTAGTGATAGTTGGCTGATATATAAACACAATAACTCCTTTTATAGTAGACTGGTCGGTCTAATTATAAAGAGTTATGCCTTAATATACTCTAAAATATGTTTAGTATCTTGTAAAAATTGCTCTTTTGATGAGTGATTTGGGGCAAGAGAGAGAGCTCCCCAAGAGGATATGATGATAAACTTAGCTAAAGATTTACTATCTTCCTCTCTTATATCCCCTTTTTGCTTCCCAATATCAATCAACTTTGCAAGATTTTCTATAAGAAAAATAAACTCTTGATGACAAAGCTTTGTTATCTCATCATCAAGTGAACCCATCTCAAACATCAATTTATGAAGAGGACAGCCATGTTTTATAAGCATCTCATTTTTACTAATTTTTTTAAATAAAAAACTTAAAATATCAACAGCTCTACTATCATCATCTATCTGTATATAAAAGGCTTCTCGAACTTTTGGAGTTAATCTTTCTTTTATCATTGCTATAACCATCGCTTTTTTAGACGGAAAATGGTGATACATTGAGCCTTTAGGAATACCAGCAATTTTAAGTATATTTGAGATGCTACTACCTGCATAGCCATATATATAAACCTCTTTAAATGTGATATCTAAAAGTTTATCTCTGGTTGTTATTTTGCTCATGTAGCTCCTTTTTTTAGAAGTATAACCCCATCTTCTGGTATTTGAAGTTTTGCATCAAGAGTATTTGCTAACCATTGGAATGTTTTTTTTGTAAAAAACCTAATATGAGTTAAATCTCTTTTGTAGTACCAAGAGGAAAACTCATCTATATCTGGTCTAAAAGCTGTCATAATACCTAAAACACCATCAGGTTTTAAACAGCTCCACAATCTTTGCATCTCTTTTAATGGCTGATATAGATGCTCAATCACCTCTGTACTTGTGATAAAATTATACTCTTTTTCAAAAACAGTTTTATTATTGTGATAAAAATAGTCATAAATTTCCATTTTATACCCTTTTTCTCGCATAATAAGCCAAAGAGTAGGACCTGGACCACTGCCAAAATCTAAACCATAAGAATTTAAAGATAACTCTTTTGATAAAGGCTCTATAAGGCGATTTAAAAAATCTTTATATCCTTGATTTTGTGGAGAGTTTTGATGATTATCATATTTTGCTTTTTCATCTTTTAATGATATGAAGTAGGAGGAGGGTACATAGACTAAATCACAAGTTTTACAAAGTAGGTAAACTCTACCTTCTCCTTCCCAATATTTGAAACTATTTTTTTTAAGACATAGAGGGCACATACATTTTTCTAAGATTTTTCATATTTCTACCCATGTTTAAAAGAAGCATATCCGCAACAACCAAAGATGCCATAGCCTCAGCAACAATGCTACCTCTAATAGCCACACAAGGGTCATGTCTCCCTTTTAGAGAACACTCTACTTCATTGTTATGTATATCAACACTCTGTTGTGTTTGAAAGATAGATGGAGTAGGCTTAAAATAGACTTTAACATCTATATCTTCACCATTTGAGATGCCGCCTAAAACTCCTCCACTATGGTTTGATAAAAATCCATCTTTTCGTATTGGGTCATTATTTTGTGAGCCAAGTACATTAGATGCACTTATCCCATCACCTATCTCTACACCTTTTGCTGCATTTATACTCATCATTGCATCTGCAAGAAGTGCATCTAGTTTGTAGTATATTGGCTCACCTAAGCCAATAGGTGCATTTTTAATCTTAACAAATACAACTCCACCAACTGAATCGTGAGAGTTTTTTGCACTTAATATTGCATCTTTTTGTCTATCTTCAACATCAGCATCAAGAGTATAAATTTCACTTTTTTTAGCAAAATTAAAATCAATTTTTTCACTCCAGATCCCATCAATTGCCAAAACTCCACTTTGAACTTCAATCTCTAGCTCTTTTAACATTATTTTAGCAATAGCTCCAGCTGCAACTCTAGCGGCTGTCTCTCTAGCACTACTTCTTCCACCTCCACGATAATCTCTAATGCCATATTTATGAAAATAGGTAAAATCAGCATGTCCTGGTCTGAAAATATCTTTTATATTTGTGTAGTCTTTACTCTTTTGGTTTGTGTTAAATATAATCATTGCTATTGGAGTTCCTGTGCTTTTTCCTTCAAAAACTCCACTTAAAATCTCTACTTTATCTTCCTCTTTTCTAGCTGTTGCAAACTCGTTTTGTCCAGGTTTTCTTCTATCTAATTCATTTTGTATAAAAGCTTCATCTATATTTAATCCAGCTGGAACTCCATCAACGATGCACCCTAAGGCTTTTCCATGAGACTCTCCAAATGTTGTAAAAACAAATCTTTTTCCAAAGCTATTCAAGCCATCTCCTCTTTTAATGCTTCAATTGCTAGTTTTGCAGCAATTTGTTGAGCCTCTTTTTTGCTTTTTCCAGCAGCTTTTGCAATCTCTTTATCACCAATTTCAACAGCAATTATAAACTCTTTTTGGTGGTCTGGTCCACTAGAACCTATAACTATATATTTTGGTGTTTCACCTATCGTTGCTTGTGTTAACTCTTGAAGTGTAGTTTTATAATCTTTAAAAACAGACTCCAAATCAATCTTTGGATAAGCTTCAAGAAGTAAGTTTAAAGAGACCTCTTTTGCTTTTTCAATCCCACTCTCTAGATAAATTTCACCTATAAGTGCTTCAAAAGCATTTGAGAGGATGGAAGCTTTTTCCCTTCCTTTGTTATTTTCTTCAGCTGTAGATAAAAAGATATATTTTCCAAGTTCTATCTGTTTAGCTAATTTTTCAAAACCTTTTTCATTTACAAGAGATGCTCTTAGTTTTGATAAGTCTCCTTCACATACATCAGGAAATTTTTTATATAGATATTCTCCAACTATCAAATCCAAAACCGCATCTCCTAAAAACTCTAATCTCTCATTATTTTTATTTTGCTTTGAGCTTTTGTGTGTTAACGCTTCAGTGAGTAATTTGATATCTTTAAATTTATAACCTATTCTTTTTTCTAATTCACTAATCATATTCATCAAAGTCCTTTTGCACTTGCTTGTAATACTTCCGCCTCGCCTCTAGCAATAGTATCACATTTTTCATTTTCTTTATGACCTGAGTGACCTTTAACCCAAATAGCCAAAACTTTATGAGGTTTTGACACTTTAAGATATTCTCTCCAAAGATCTGGATTTTTTACATTTTTAAACTCTTTTTTTACCCACCCTTTAAGCCACTCATTTATCCCTTTAACAACATAAGATGAATCACTTGTAACAGTTACAAAACAAGGCTCTTTCAAAGCTTTTATGCCTTCAATAACAGCTTTTAACTCCATTTGGTTGTTGGTGGCTAAAAGCTCTCCTCCGCTTACAATTTTCTCATTTTTGCCAAATTTTAAAATTGCACAATAGCCTCCAAATCCAGGGTTTCCCAAAGATGAGCCATCAGTAAATAAGTGAATTTTCTTCATGATTTTTTCCTATAAGTATTGTTCCTACCTCTGCAGTGCTAATATTTTGGCATTTTGGACATCTATAAAAATAGAGTGGAAAAACACTTTTGCACTCCCTGCAAGTATATCTAAATCCCATATTTGCACTTGTATCTTTCAAGAGATGCAGTTTTATAAGGATATTTAACTCAAATATATCACTAGAAGTGGTATCGTATAATTCACCTTTCGCAGAAAAAATCTCTTTTAAAAGGCTGTTTTTCTCAATTAATTCTTCTTCAAATTTGTCTATTCTCATATCCCAAACTAGATCTATTAAATTTCTAAAATCAAAATCTTTTAGTATATTGCTATCTAATTGGAGTTTATTTAATTTTAAAAATTCAAAAAGTTTTCTTTGTACAATTTTTTTATCTACTCCAAGACTTATGAGTTTTTTGACTTTTTTTTCATCTTTAAAAGTTTTATTGTGGATAATACATAAAGTTTCAAAATATAATTTTTTCTCTTTTATTTCATTTCCAAATTCTTCAAGAGTATTTAAGACATCAATTGCTTTGTTATATTCTCGTAAATTTTCATAAATTACTATCAAGTAAGTTAAAGCCTCTTCATTTCGTGGAAATATTTTCAAAGATGCTAAAAGAACTTCTCTTGATTTTTGTAAAAAACCAGCTTTATAGTAAGTTTTACCCAAAAGTGTGAGTATATCTTTTCTCTTTTGTGGCTCATTTACTGATTTTAAAACCGCAGAGTAAATCTCTATGGTTTTTTCATACTCTCCACTTTTTTCAAAAGTAAGTGCCATTAATACAGCTGATTCAGTTGGTAAATCTTTTCTTTGGATTATCTCTTTGTATTCATTGAAGCCTGAGTATTGGTTGAATTTTTTCATAAATTTATTGACATTTGACTCCTCTTCTTTGCTTTTAAAAATCCCCCACCAATAACTAGTAAATGAGAGTATAAAAATAATAGCAACAAGTAAAATCGATCCATAAAGAGGATCTCTATAATCAAAAGGGAAAAAATCCAAATAAAGATCCTAATTTTTAAAGAGATTATATCAAAAGTTTGTGAGAATTTAGCATGGCAATCAACTGCCATGCTTTTTATTTTTAAAGAGCGTCTTCGTTCTCTTCGCCAGTTCTAATACGAACAACTCTTTCAACAGAGGAGACAAATATCTTTCCATCTCCAATTTTACCAGTTTTAGCACTTGCTGTAATTGCCGCAATTGCTCTATCTACAAACTCTTCTGATACAACTACTTCAATTTTTACTTTAGGTAAAAAATCTACTACATACTCAGCCCCACGATAAAGCTCACTATGTCCTTGTTGACGACCATATCCTTTAACTTCTGATACAGTCATACCTTCAATCTCTTCAGCCACTAATGCCTCTTTTACATCATCCAACTTAAATGGTTTGATAATTGCTTCTATCTTTCTCATCATTTATCCTTTAACTATAAATTAATTGCTTTTTCACTATGTAGTCTCTCATCCAAACCACTCTCTTCAGTCTCTTTATCAACTCTGCCACCACCTGTTAAAGCTGCAGCTATATAATACACTATAATTGTACCAATAAGTGTCCAAGCCCCAACTACAAGTATTGATTCTAATTGAACCCAGATTTGACCTAATCTGTCATCATTAGCTTTTAGTGGTCCATCCCAAAGAAGATCTTTATCATTTAGAGCAAAGAATCCTGTCGCCATAGCACCCCAAGCACCAGCCAAAAAGTGGATACCAAATGCGTCTAATGTATCATCATAACCTGCTTTTTTCTTAAACCATACAACACCAAAGAAAGCGATAACAGTACCTAATATACCGATGATAAAAGCACCACCAACACTTACAAAACCAGCAGCTGGAGTTATAGAGACAAGTCCTGCAACTATACCAGATGCAATTCCTAATAGAGTAGGTTTTTTATACATTATCCACTCTAGTAACATCCAAGTTAAGCCAGCAGAAGCTGTTGCGATAGTTGTAGTTAAAACAGCTAAACCAGCGATTGCATTTGCACCAAATGCACTACCACCGTTAAATCCATACCAACCAAACCATAAAAGAGCAGCACCAACACCAACTAAAATAATACTAAAAGGCTTCATCGCAGTTTTTGGATAACCTGTTCGCTTACCAACTAAATAGGCTAAAACTAACCCTGCAAGACCACCATTCATATGAACAACAGTACCACCAGCAAAATCTAAAGCTCCTGCATCAAAAAGTAAAGCACCATCTCCACCCCATACCATATGAGCGATAGGAGCATAAACAAGTACACCCCAAATAGCAACAAATGCCATCCAAGTAGAAAATTTCATCCTCTCAATCACAGATCCAGCAGCAATAGCAACTGTAATAGCTGCAAAAGTTCCTTGAAATGCGATAAATACAAAAGTAGGATAAGTACCACTTAAATCTGTCCAACTAATACCACTAAGCAAAATATGATCAAAACCACCCATTACATTTTGAAGTGCTGCACTATCTGATGTACCAAATGCGATAGAGTAACCTACAATTATCCACATGGTAAAGGCCAAAATAAAAGCACCCATAACCATAGCATAGGTGTTTAATGCACTTTTTGTTCTTGTCATTCCTGTATAAAACAGTGCTAATCCAGCAGGTGTCATGAGTAACACAAGTGCTACAGACATCATCATCCAAGCTGTATCACCACTATCTAAAACAGGGGCAGCCTCTTCTGCAAATGCTGCAATTGGCAACAGTAAAGCTAAAGCTAATCCAAATATACTCTTCATATATATCTCCTAAAAAATTTATTGTCAAATGTAAGTATAACATTAAAAAAAGTTACACTTTTTATAAAAGTGGTTAAAAATTAATCAACTCGCTTTATAAAAAATTTTGATAAAATTAGAAAAAGGATAAAAATATGGGAATAAGAAATTGTAATTCATTAGATGAAGTGAGAGATGAGATAGACAAAGTAGATGAACAGATAATTAAATTAATTGCATCTAGAAAAAATTATGTCAAACAAGCTGCAAAGTTTAAACACTCAATTGATGAGATAAAAGCTGACGATAGAGTAGATGATGTTTTAGACAAAGTAAGACACCAAGCACTCTCTTTAAGCTTATCTCCAAATCTTGTAGCTGAAATTTATCAAAAAATGATAGACGATATGGTCGAAACAGAGATTGCTCAGTTTAGAAATACAGGAACATTTTAATCTGAATTCATCTATAAAAAAATAGGCTAATTATTTACCATCCAATTATCAAGAACAAAGATGATAAAAAATAATCCATCACAAAAACAACAATAGATGCATAAACGACAGCTGTAGTAGTAGCAACACCAACTCCTCTAGCTCCTCCTCTTGCATGGTAGCCTACATAAGTTCCTATCATTCCTATGAAAAAACCAAATAAAAAGCCTTTAAATACCCCTGTTAAAATATCAGAAAGTTTTAGATACATATGAATTGTGTTTAGATAAGCTGTTTCATTGATGCCAAGAGCATAAACTGAGATTAGATATGCACTAAGATTTCCTAAAAAATCAAACAATATAACTAAAAGAGGAAGAGATAGAGTTGTCGCTATTATTCGAGGGATTAAGAGATATTTTTTAGAATTAACCGCTAGAGTGTCCATTGCATCTATTTGTTCGGTTACTCTCATTGTGCCAAGTTCCGCTGCCATTGCACTTACCGCTCTTGATGTTAGCATAAGTCCTGCAAATACTGGACCTAGTTCCCTAGATATTGAGATAAAGATTGGAAACCCCATAAGATTTTGTGCTCCAAATTGCTCAAATGCTTGAAAAAGCTGTACAGCAGAAACTAACCCAGTAAAAGTACCTGTTAGCACAATCACACCAATTGAGCCTATGCCTATAATCTCCATTTGTTTTAAAATCTCTTTTATTCTGTATGGAGGTTTTATATATAGAGGTAAAAGTTTAAATTGGAAAATCCAAAAATGTCCAAATCCTTGAAAAATATCGATAATATTTAAAAATTTTTTACCAAAAAAGGCAAAAAATCGCTCTACAAATGCCATAATTTCTATCTTATTCCTCTTTATTGGGTAAAAATATATAACTTCTCTAAAAAAAACTAAACTTTTTCGAAAACCGTACGATATACTTTGTAAGTAAGCAAGTTCAATAATAACAAAAAAAAGGATAATCATGGCTGAAGCAACACCAAACAAAGAAGTTGAAGTAAATGTTCAAGAAAAGGCTAAATCAAATACCCTACTCATAATAGTAGCAACAGTTCTATTTCTAACCCTTTTAGGTGGAGGAGTAGCTGGTTATTTGCTTTTAAATTCAGATAGTGAAGTAATTGATGATGCAAACAGAGCTAAACAGACTATGGATGCAAAAAAAGGAGCTTTGGAGCCTTCAAAAAGAGGTACAAATTATGCTGAAATAGGTGCGATGTACCCAATGGAACAATTTGTTGTAAATCTTTATAGTGAGAGTGGTAGCAGGTATTTAAAAACTGTAATTAATTTTGAATTGGCAAATGAAGAGTTAGCCGCAGAATTGGATGCAAAATCTCCACTTATTAGAGATATAATCATCAAAGCACTATCAGCAAAGACTTATGAGGAAATTAGTACGATTAAAGGCAAAGAGAACCTAAAGGATGAGATTGTGTTAAGTGTCAACGAAGTTGTAAGTGATGGCAATATAAATAACCTCTTTTTTACCGATTTCGTAATCCAATGATAGGTATCGATATAGTTAGTATAAAAAGATTTGAAAAGTTTTTGGATAAGTTTCAAAACAAAGCTTTAGAGAGATTTTTAACTCCTTGTGAAATCTCTCTTGTAAAAACCCCTCAAACAGCTGCAGGATTTTTTGCAGCAAAAGAGGCTATCTCAAAAGCACTTGGTAGTGGAATCTCTAAAGAGTGTTCTTTTAAAGATATTATAATTTATAAAGATTCAAAAAATGCTCCATATTTCACTCTCTCAAAAGATATTGTTGATGAATATAGCATAATAGACAGTGCTCTTTCTATAACTCATGATGGTGGATTTGCAATAGCAGTTGCTCAAATTGAATCAAAAAAGAGTAGAGCAACTAAAATATGTCACTAAATTACACACTTTAATTTTTTAATAATTTAACTTTTTATTTAATCCTTTTCATATACTAAATTTTAGTATTTTTTAAAAAAAATATGCTATTAAAACCTTATAAAAATCTATACATGCCCCATAAAATGACGATATATAGAGTATGAGACTAAAAAGGAGTCACATGAAAACTAAAGAGAGAAAGAGGGATAATATGTTTTTAATCGCAGGTACATTTGCACTTATAGTATTGATGCTAATTGTAGGTTTTATAGGTGAAGCTATCGGTAGTATGTTCTCATCATCAGATGAAACAGAGAGTGCTTTAGATACAACAGTAGAGACCAATTCACAACTAGCAACTGCATAAAATATTTTTAGCATAACATAGGAAACTAACTGTTTTTATGTTACGCTAAATCTCCTACTAAAGTAATAGAAATCACAAACAAATATATCGCATTAATAAAACTAATTTATTTTTATTTAAGAATAATTAAATATACTTAAGTTTGTTACAAAACAATAAGGAGTCAAAATGATGAAGATAATTTTCAGTATTCGTATGTTTATGTATTTTTTAGTAATCACATTAATGTTAGGTGGCGGGGTAGCTGTAAGGTTTGCCAAAGTGTACTATCGTAATTTCAAAACAAGTGTTGCATCTTTCGCTTCACAACAAAAAGCAAGATTTAGAATTTTTTGGTTTGACAACTCTTATAGAGGTCTATCCGCAATATAATTTTTTTAGCCTGCTAAGAGGCAGGCTAACTTTTCTACCTACTAAAATCTCATCAAATATCAAATTAGCAAAATAAAAAAAGCTTCGTATGTTATAATTTCAATTAAAAGGATTTACAATCTACATAACTATACACTTAATTCATATTTTTGCTGTTTTCATATATGGCGGTTTTTTGATTGTTGATAACTTGTTTCTTGTAAAAATGAGAAAAACTTTGACAAAAGATGAGACAGCAAAAGCTAGAGAAGCCATCATGGTTGAGGTTAGAAAAGTAGTGCCTTATGCACTTTTAGTTGCGGTTTTTTCTGGTCTTTATCTAATTAGTCAAGTTTTTGGTGAAATTGGTGAAGATGGATTAAGCTCATTTCAGATACTTCTTCTTATAAAAACATTTTTTGGGTTATGGCTTGGCATTAGAGGATTTAATCAACTATTTTTCAAGATTAATCCTTGGCTTTTTAAGAGTCATAGATTCCCATTTGCACTTGTTATAATTATTATCTTTTTATCACAATTGATGTGGAATGTAGATTAAGCAATTTTTGAGTAATATATTTTAAAAATAGTGGATAAAAAAATGTCAAAAACTTGCAAGAAAGCCTATATAACTACTCCGATTTATTATGTTAATGATGTACCTCATATTGGTCATGCTTACACAACTATTATAGCTGATACTTTAGCTAGATATTCAAGACTTATCGGACTTGATACAATGTTTTTAACAGGAACGGATGAGCACGGGCAAAAGATAGAAGAAGCTGCCAAGAGCAGAGGTAGAAGTCCAAAAGAGTATGCAGATGAGATAAGTGGGAAGTTTAAAGGACTTTGGGATGAGCTTGATATCTCTTATGATAAATTTATAAGAACAACTGACCAAGACCACATGGAAGGAGTTCAAAAAGCTTTTGAAGTTATGTATAAAAAAGAAGATATTTATAAAGACCAATATGAGGGTTTTTACTGTGTATCTTGCGAAACATTTTTTACAAAAATTCAACTTTATGATGATGAAAGTTGTCCTGATTGCGGAAAACCAACAAGTGTAGTAAAAGAGGAGAGTTACTTTTTTAAACTCTCAAAATATGAAAAAAGACTTCTTAAATGGTATGAAGAAGATGATACTTGTGTTCTTCCAAAGGCTAAGAAAAATGAAGTTATAAATTTTGTAAAACAAGGCTTACATGACCTTTCCATAACAAGAACAAGCTTTGATTGGGGTGTCAAACTTCCAACTTCTATGAATGACCCAAAACATGTTTTGTATGTTTGGATGGATGCACTTATGAACTATATCACAGCTTTGGGTTATGGAAAAGATGAGAAAGATATGGCTTATTGGAGTGGTACAACTGTTCATTTGGTTGGAAAAGATATATTAAGATTCCATGCTATTTATTGGCCTGCATTTTTAATGTCACTTGAACTTCCTCTTCCAAAACACATTGGAGCTCACGGCTGGTGGACTAGAAATGGTGAAAAGATGAGTAAATCAAAAGGGAATGTTGTTAATCCAAAAGAGGTAGCGGATGCTTATGGTGTTGAAAATTTTCGCTATTTTCTTCTTCGTGAAGTGCCATTTGGTCAAGATGGAGATTTTAGTCAAAAAGCTTTAATAGACAGAATAAACTCAGACCTTGGAAATGATCTTGGAAATTTGCTAAATAGAGTTATTGGTATGAGCTCTAAATATAATGATTTTGAAATAGACTCTATAGATGTTTTAAAATACCACCAAAAAGAGATAAGTGAAGCAGATAAAATTTTAGAAACTTTAGAAAAATATATTTTTGCATTACAATTAAATCGCTACCTTGAAGAGCTTTGGAAAATTCTAACAATTGCAAACCAAGCTATAGCAACTTATGAGCCGTGGACAAAGATAAAAGAGGGGAAAAGAGATGAGGCTTTGGCACTTGTGGCATTGGTTGCAAATCTTTTAGCAAAAGTGGCAACTTCTTTATATCCTATTATGCCAAAAACTTGTCAAAGTATAAGTTCCTCTCTTGGTTTTTCAATAGATAAAGAGAGTTATAACGAGATTATTAAAGAAAAATCTCTTCTAAAAAAATTCACTATCAAAAAAACACCACCTCTCTTTCCTAGAATCGAAGAGGAAGTTTTAGAAACTAGTGAGCCTAAAAACGAAGATAAAAAAAATGAAGGCATAATTACAATAGATAAGTTTTTTGAAACAAAAATTAAGATAGTCACCATATTAGAGGCAAAAGAGGTTCCAAAAAGTGATCGTCTATTAAAGTTAAAAGTAGATGCAGGAGAGAGTGAACCTAGACAAGTCATCGCTGGCATAAGAGAGTTTTATGAAGCCAAAGATTTAGTGGGAACACAAGCTTGTTTAGTAGCGAATTTAAAGCCAGCAAAGATAATGGGACTTTTATCACAAGGTATGCTTTTAGCTGCAAAAGATAAAGATGGTCTCTGTTTAATTAGACCAGAGTCTAAAAAAAGTAGTGGCACAGCTGTTGGATGACATTTGAAAACTTTAGCAGACTTACCCTCGCTACTGCATTAAATACTCCATCAATTTCATCTTTTAACAGAGTTCAAATTGATCCAAAAAAGGTAAATAGAGGAGATTTATTTATCTCAAATTCCAAAGAAGATATAGAGTTGGCATTACAGCTTGAAGCTTATGCGATTGTGAGTGAAAAAGATTTAGAGATAATTGATAAAGAGATAGCTTGGTTTAAAACAACTTCTATCGATGATGTTTTAATAAGACTTTTAAGATTTACACTTTTAGAGAAAGATTTTCGTTTTATTTTAGCAGATAGTATTCAGCTAGAGTTAATTCAGAAAATTGCAGATAAAAAACAGCTATATTTTTTAAATAGTGATGAAAAACAAAATTATAAAAAGATAATAAATACTGAAAAAACAGCTATATTTTTTTCTAAAGATGAAGAATTTTTAAAACGAATTTTTCCAGAGTATGAGAGCATTTTAAAAGCAGAAACTTCTCCTTTTGATATGGTAAAAAGTGGACTATTTTTATCTAGCTTTATCTATAAAAATGAGATATATAAAGATATAAAAATTTCTCCACTATTTTTAGATAATCTTGCATCTATTGTAACTTTTTTAGAAAAAAACAGTTTTGTTTTTGATATAAGAAGATGCAATTTCGGCTCTTTTTTCCATCCAGTTTTTGTAAACAAAAATTTAGATATTAAAAGTTTTGGAAAATCTCAATCTTTAATTATTTGTGAGAGTGATAAAAGTTTAATTGAAAAAGAGATTTTATATTTGAAAAAAAATGCACCATGGGCTAAAACTATATATTTTGAAGATAGTGATATTTTAAAGCTAAAAGAGATAGAGTTTAATTTTGCTATAATAAAAATAACTTATGACAAGCTTATACAAGAGCTAGAAAAAATAGAGCAAAAAGAGCAGACTCTACTTTTTTAAAATGGAGAGATGATGAAAAATAGAAGAGAATTTATCAAAAAAACAGCCCTTGTTACAGCTGGAAGTACACTTTTTTTAGCAGGTTGTTCTGATAGTAGTCCTCCAACAAAATCGGTAAATATAAATAAAAATAGAAAAACAAGAATTTCTCTTGCAACTTCTTGGCCTGCAAATTTTCCTATAATGGGAGAGGGAATTTCAAGATTTGCAAAAAGAGTTGGAGTTATAAGTGGTGGTAGTATCAAGATAAAAGTGCATCCTAAAAATGAACTTGTTCCTGCATTTGGTGTTTTTGATGCAACTAGTGTTGGAGCTATAGATGCTTATCACTCTGCTTCATATTTTTACAAAGGAAAAAATGAAGCTTTTAATCTTTTTACTGGCTTTCCCTTTGGATTAACTGCAACTGAAATGAATGCTTGGATAGATTTTGGAGGTGGCATGGAGATTTGGAGAGAACTCTATGCAAAACATAATCTTGTCCCATTTAAAGGTGGAAACACTGATGTTCAGATGGGTGGTTGGTTTAAAAAAGAGATAAACACTTTGGAGGATTTAAAAGGTTTGAAGATGCGAATTCCAGGGCTTGGGGGTGAGGTATTTGCAAAGCTTGGAGTAAAACCTATACTCCTTCCTCCAGGAGAGATTTTTGTAAGTTTAGAGAGAAATATGTTAGATGCAACTGAATGGTTAGGACCTTCATTGGATATAAAAATGGGATTTGCTAAAGTTGCTAAAAATTATTATACAGGTTGGCATGAACCAGGAAGTATGCTTAGTTTGGTTTTTAACAAAAAGAAGTTTGACAAATTATCAGATGAGCAAAAAATGATGATAGAGATGGCATCAAATGAGTTAAATTCTACAATGGCTACAGAGTTTCAGTATGAAAATGCAAAAGCATTAAAAGAGATTAAAAAATTAGATGTAACAATACGAAGTTTTCCAAAAGAGATAATGGAAAAAGCAAGATTAGCGATGATGGAAGTTGCAAAAGAGAAAAGTGCAAAAAGTGCTGATTTTAAATTAGCATGGGAGAGTGCTTATGCTTTTATGGAAGAAAATCGTGCTTGGAGTGATATTGGTATGAGAGCATATTTGGAAGCTAGATGAAAAAAGTTTTCTCTTGGATAAAAGAGATACTGTTTTTAGTAGTTGTAATTGCTGTTGTTTTAAATCTAATTAGCTATCTAAAAAGACCAGATATAAAAAGTCCAATACTTCCACAATTTGAGTTAATCTCTATAGATAAAAAAACTATAAACTCAGATGATTTCAAAGGAGAACCACTCATAATTCACTTTTGGGCTACTTGGTGTCCTGCTTGTAAACTTGAAGCTCCAAATATTCAAAGCCTCTCAAAAAAAGCAAATGTCATAACAGTTGCTGTAAATTCAGGAACAAATGAAGAGTTAAAAACATTTTTAAAAAAAAGAGAGTTTGATTTTGTAGTTTTTAATGACTTACATGGAGAGTTTGCTTCAAAATTTCAAGTATCATCATTTCCAACTACCTTTATTTATGACAAAAGTGGAAAAATATCATCTATTGAGGTTGGTTACACTTCAACTTTGGGGCTTAAAATCCGTTATTTTATTGCAGATAGATAGAGTCAACTAAGCCTGCTATTTCAAACCCCTTCGCTCTAAGTCTGCAACTATCACAAACTCCACAAGGTTTATCTTCACGCTCATAACAGCTCCAAGTATACTCTAGTGGCACATTAAGCTCTTTTGCTTTTTTTACAATCTGCTCTTTTTTTAGTTTTACTAAGGGAGTTTTTAGCTCTATCTTAGTTTCACTCTTTGTACCTTCATCTATCGCTTCATTTAGTTTTTTTATAAAACTATCACTACAATCTGGATAACCGCTACTATCCTCTTCAACAACACCTATATAGATGGCTTCAGCTCCTTCTTTTTCGGCTAAAGCTGTAGCTATAGATAAAAAGATACCATTCCTAAAAGGTACATAAGTCACAGGCACGCCTGGTAAAATTCCACTTTTTGGAACTTCTATACTTTTATCTGTTAAAGCAGAGCCTCCTATTTCTTTAATAAAATGCAAGTCTAACTCAACTAATTTCAAAGAGTTTAAGCTTCTTGCTATCTTTTTAAAACTTTCTAATTCTTTTTTTTCTGTCTTTTGCCCATAGTTAAAGTGCAAAGCAATAATCTCATAACCATCTTCAAACTTAGCTATATAGGAGCTTAAAGCAGAGTCCATACCTCCGCTTATAATAGACACAGCTTTTTTCAAAATTAACCTTTTTTTAAAAATATATATTAATTATAATTAAAAAGGATAAATTTAGTCCGATTTGATTATAATTACACTGTTGCCAAAATGCAACTGACACATTAGATAATGTCATTCATCACAGTCCGGTGGAGATGCTTTCGCCTCCTTTAAGCATCTTCACCATTTTTCACACTTCCTTTCGCCATTATACCAGATAAAATTTAATTTTGATCTTTGCTAATTTTTGTAACACATAAAGTTAATTATTGTTTTTTTTGGTAAATATTCTTGACTTTTTAAACTGTTACTTGCTAGAGTTAATAATAAAATTGAAAAATTAGGAGAGTAAATGAAAAAGATAATAGCTTTAGCAGTAACAACATCTGTATTATTCGCAGGACCAGATGTAGGTGCTTTAATAGACTATGAAGCACAAGATACTTATGATGCCAAAGTACAAGAAGTCGAACAGTATACACCAGAGCCTAGATTTATTCCTGAGAGAGCATTTGTGCCAGCTACGATTACTTCTAAAGCTCCAGTTGAGACAAGTGGATGTTTAAATAGTGCAGATGTTATAGGTGGGCAAAATTTTACAGAAGATGATGGAGCATTAGGTGATTCACCACTTGTGGGAGTTAGATTTAATAAGTGTATAACAAAAAGTAGTTTTATTCAGTTAGGGTATGAGCATGTATTTGCAGCTGATTATAATATAGATAGAAATGATGAATATGCGGTAAGTAAAGATGCAAGATATGAGAAAAAGTCGGTAGTTTCATCATCAAAATCATCTTTAAATCTTAAAGATACTCCAGCAGATAGAGTATATGTAAATGGTCTTTATGAGATTGCAAATGAAAACGCATTATTTCCTTTTGTGTATGCAGGATTAGGTTATGAGATTATATCAGATGAAGCATATGCTGCTGAGTCTGGAGGATTTGCAAATCTTGGTGGCGGATTAAAATATAAGATAAGTGATACTTTAAATCTCATACTAGATACAAAAGCATTAAAGAAATTTTCAAATAGTGATCTTGATATTATGGCTGGTCTTGGACTTGGCTTAGTGTTTGGAGGAGATAGAGAAGTTGATGAGTTTGAAGCTCAGTATGATGATGATTTAGTTGACTCTATATCATATCAAGATAACTCATACGACGAGCAGTATACACAATCAGTTCCAGCTATAGTGGAAACAAATTATAATCAAACTTCACAAGCTGATAATGGTACATATTATATTCAAATTGCAACTCTTTATGATAATGATCTTGGAGTTAAAAGTACTAGATATATACAAAGTCTTGAAGAGAGTGGTTTAAATTATGAGACTAAAGAGGCGATTGTTAGAGGAAGATCAGTTGAATTACTACTTGTAGGACCGTATTTTAGTGATGCGGGAGCTAGAGTTGATTTGTCAAAAGCAAAAAGAGTTGAAAAAGGTGCATTTATAAAGAAAATAAGAGGCTAGATAATTTAATGTGAACACTTTTGAAGTAATTTTTGATTATAATTTTTCAAAATTTAAAAGGAGTTCACATGGGCTTTGCAAAGTGTATGATGAGAGTGTGTCTTCCGATACTATTTGTTTTAGGTTTTGCATTTACGGTATTTCTTGCAAATTTAAAGCCAGATTTTCTTAAAAATCAGTTTAATAGTTTTATTGATAATGTTCAATTTAAAAAAACAGAGAGTGAAAAAGAGACTTATATAAGAAGTAAGGAGCCTAGTGCTTTTGAATAATTACGGTACACTATCTGCTTAGATAATTTATAAAAAGGCTATCTTTGTTCAAAAAAGTATTATTTGTGCTCATTTTTTTTCATATTTCACTTTTTGCAGATAGTGAAATCCATATAGAAAAAATTAAAAAATTTGTTAATGCTAAATTTCTTGAAAAATATCCAAAGATGCATATTAATAATCTTGAGATAAAAAGATACTCAAAACCTCCAAAAGAGTTCAAAAATTATAAACTTACAGAAATTTATATTCCAAATGGAAACTTAAAAAAAGAGAAGGGGTCTGTTTCGGCTATTTTTATATCGGGTGCAAAAAAGAGAAAATTATATTATCATTATAAATTAGATGCAACGGTAGAGGTTCTAAGAACAAACCAATATATCAAAAAAGGACGAACTTTAACAGATGATATTGTTGATTTTGTCACTATTAAATTTACAAATTTTTATCAAGTTCCAATTACTTCATATTTTTTAAATAGATATAGAGCAAGAACAACATTAGTTGAAGGAAAAATTTTGACAACTAGACATATCTCTAAATTAACTACAATTAAGCGAGGAGATTATATAACGGCAACTATTAAAGATGGTGGTGTAGTTGCATCTTTTAAAGCTCAAGCTTTAAAAGATGCACACATTGGAGATATCATAAAAATCAAAAGAGATTATAATAATTTTTTTCAAGCAAAAATTATATCAAGTACACAAGCAGAGGTAATTTGGTGAGGTTGATTGTTGCAATTTCTGGGGCTAGTGGAGTTTCTCTCGGTAAGAGATTTATTGAAAAGTTACCAAAAGATATTGAAGTGTTTGTAGTTATGTCAAAAAATGCAAAAATAGTATTTGAAAAAGAGCAGAACATCACACAATTTAAAAATTCAAATATTGCAGCATCTATTGCATCTGGATCTTTTAAGACAGATGCAATGATTATAGTTCCATGTAGTATGAATACTTTGGCAAAAATCTCTTGTGGCATTAGTGACAATCTCATCACAAGAGCTGCTAGTGTTATGATAAAAGAGCAAAAAAAACTCATTTTAGCTCCTCGTGAGATGCCTTTTTCATCAATTTCATTGGAAAATATGCTAAAATTATCTAAACTTAATATTGTGATTGCTCCTCCCGTTATTGGATATTATGCAAATCCTTTAAATATCGAAGATATGGAAGATTTTTTGATAGGAAAATGGTTTGATTTACTTGGAATTTCACACAATTTATTTAAACGATGGGAATAGTATATGAAAAAAATAGCACTTTATCCAGGTACATTTGACCCAATTACAAATGGTCATTTAGATATTATAAATAGAGCAAATGCAGTCTTTGATGGAGTAATTGTTGCAATTGCCAATTCAGCAGAGAAAAAACCTATGTTTGATTTGGAAAAAAGAGCTTGCATGGTAAAAAAAGCAACAAGATGTTTTAAAGATATTGAAGTTGTTACATTTGATACACTTTTAGTAGATTTAGCAAAAAAATATGATACAAATATAATCATAAGAGGCTTAAGAGCTGTGAGTGATTTTGAGTATGAGTTACAGATGAGTTATGCAAACTCAGCACTCTCTCCTGAAATAGAGACAGTTTTTCTAATGCCAAGTTTGCAAAATGCATTTATAAGCTCATCAATTGTTAGAGCTATTTTAAAACACAATGGAAGCATCTCACACCTTGTCTCAAAAGAGGTTCTTCCATATTTATCTAAGGTGTAAAATGTATTTGATAATTGAGGGAGTTGACACCTCTGGTAAAAGTACCCAAGTAGAGCTTTTAAAAAAGAGTTATTCAAAAGCCTGTTTTACAAAAGAACCTGGAGGGACAAAACTTGGAGTTAAATTAAGAGAGTTGATACTGCATAAAGGTGTAAAAAGCCATAAAGCTGAGCTTTTTTTATTTCTTGCAGATAGAGCTGAGCATTATGAAAGTGTTATAAAACAGCATAAGATAGTTATAAGTGATAGAGGTTTTATCTCAGGAATTGCTTATGCTTTGGCAAACCATGATGATTATGAGTTGAAGTTTTTAGCTAAATTAAATAGTTTTGCGTTAGATGAAAAGATGCCAGATTTTGTAGTTTTGTTAGAGACAAATGAGCAGCTTATAAAAAGTAGGCTTCAAGAAAAGAGTGAAGATTTGATAGAAAAAAGAGGTATAGAGTATCTTTTAAAAGTACAAACTCTCATGAAAGAGATTTTAATAAAACTCAAAATAAATCATATTATCATTGACTCAAAATTAGAGATAGATGAAATCCACCAAAAGATAAAAGGTTTTATAAGATGATTAGAACATTAAGAGGCATGAAAGATATATTAGAGGACGAAAATCAAAAGTATCTATATTTTATAAAAACATGCACACAAATTGTCAATAGATATGGATTTGAGTTTATTGGGACTCCTATCTTGGAAGATACCGCACTTTTTAAAAGAAGTGTTGGAGAGAGTAGCGATATTGTTAGCAAAGAGATGTATCAATTTATAGACAAAGGTGACAATGATGTCTGTTTGAGACCTGAGGGAACTGCAGGAGTTGTTAGAAGTTTTGTTGAAAACAAGCTAGATAGAGTTGGGGGAGTTCATAAGTTTTATTATCATGGACCGATGTTTAGATACGAGAGACCTCAAAAAGGTAGATTTAGACAATTTCACCAATTTGGAGTAGAGAGTTTTGGAGTTGATAGTTATCTTGAAGATGTTTTGATTATCAAAATGATAAAAGACATTTTAGATACATTTTCGATAAAGTATACACTTTTAATTAACTCTCTTGGTTGTGATTTATGTATGCCTCCCTTTAAAAAGAGACTTGTAGCATTTTTAGATACCCTAGATGCATTGTGTGAAGATTGCCAAAAAAGAAAAAGAACAAATCCTATCAGAGTATTTGACTGTAAAAATAATAATTGTCAAGAGCTTTTAAAACCCTCACCTAGATTAAATGAAAACTTTTGTCAAAAGTGTGAGAGTGATTTTTCAAATATTTTAAAACTTTTAGATGCATTAGGTATATCTTACCAAGTTGATCCAAATCTTGTTCGAGGACTTGATTATTATTCTAAAACTGCTTTTGAGTTTGTAAGCTCTGATTTGGGAGCCCAAAATGCTGTGGCAGGTGGAGGAAGATATGATAAACTTGTAGAGTATTTAGGTGGTAGAAAAACTTCTGCTATTGGGTTTGCTATCGGGATTGAGAGAATTTTACAGATGATTGAAGTGCCCAAAAAAGGGAGAGTTGGATACTATTTTGGAGCACTTTGTGATGAAGCTATAGATGTAGTTTTTAAAGAGGCAGATAAAAAAAGAGCTACAGATAAAGTGACACTTAGCTACGATGTAAAAAGTTTAAAAGCACACTTAAAAGCAGCTGATAAACAAGATGCAAGATATTGTGCTATTATCGGTGAAGATGAACTTTTAAATAAAGAGATATGGATAAAAGATTTAAGTGAAAAAACAGAGGTGAAAGAGAGATTTGAATAACTACGGTATAGATATTTGGGGTGATGATAATTTTATCATTGATGGTGCATTTGTAAAGATAAACCACGGATGTAAACCTTCAATTTACGAGATTGTAAAACAAATAAGAGATGATAATTTAAGAGGGCCTATTCTTCTTAGATTTCCACATCTTATAAAAAAACAGATTGACCGTATCTATCAAAATTTTCAAAGAGCATCTGCTGAATTAAACTATAAAGGTAAGTTCCAAGCTGTTTTTCCACTCAAAGTCAATCAGTTTCCAAACTTTTTAACAGCTCTTTTAAAAGCTGGAGATGAACACAATTATGGTCTTGAAGCTGGAAGTAAAGCTGAACTTCTACTAGCTATGGCACATACTAACTTAGCACCAATTACTGTAAATGGATTTAAAGATAAAGAGATGATTGAGCTTGGCTTCATCTCTGCATCTATAGGACAGGACATTACTTTGGCGATTGAGGGGATAAATGAGCTTGAGACTATTATAGAGAGTGCAAAAAATCAACCAGATTTTGTTCCTAAAATTGGACTTCGTATAAAACTTCACTCACTTGGAGCTGGAATTTGGGAGAAAAGTGGAGGAATTAACTCAAAATTTGGACTTACTTCAACTGAACTTATAAAAGCGATGAAATTGTTAAAAGCATCCAAGCTACTAGATAAATTTACAATGATACATTTTCATATAGGCTCACAAATAACAGATATAAGTTATCTAAAAAAAGCCATTAAAGAGGCTGGAAATATCTATGGAGACCTTGTTAAATTAGGAGCTTTTAATCTAAATTCTATAAATCTTGGAGGAGGTTTAGCAGTTGAGTATGCACAACACAAAGAGAATAGACAAGCAAAATACTCTCTTAACGAATATGCAAATGATATAATTTTTATGTTAGGCACAATTGCAAAAAACAAAAATGTAAAAGAGCCAAACATAATCATAGAATCAGGTCGCTATATTGCAGCATCTCATGCTGTATTAATCGCCCCTGTTTTAGAGCTTGTAAGTGAAGGTTATACAGAAGATGATTTATCATTAAAAGATAAAAATCCTCCTTTGATTGAGGAGTTATTTGATCTATATAAATTTATAAATATAAACAATGCATTAGAGTATCTCCACGATGCTTTAGATCATTTAAATTCTCTTTTAACACTTTTTGATTTAGGGTATATTGATTTGCAAGATAGGTCAAATTCTGAAGTTTTAACTCATATAATTATTAAAAAAGCGATATATTTACTTCATGATAAAAACTATAGTGAGCTTTTAAATATTCAAAAATCCATTGAAGAGAAATACCTTGCAAACTTTTCAATCTTTCAAAGTATGCCTGATTTTTGGGGGTTATCTCAACAATTTCCTATTATGCCGATTTTAAAACTAGATAAAAAGCCAACTCGCTCTGCTAGTCTTTGGGATATCACTTGTGATAGTGATGGGGAGATTGCATTTGATATAAAAAATCCTCTCTTTTTGCATAGTATTGATTTGAAAAATGAGGAGTATTTTTTGGGTTTTTTTCTAGTTGGTGCTTATCAAGAGGTGCTAGGAATGAATCACAATCTGCTTTCTCATCCAACTGAAGCTTCAATTATTATAGATAAACAAGGATATACCATTCAAAAGATGGTAGAATCTTCTTCTATTATTGATATTTTAGGTGATTTAAATTATGATACAAAGATGATTGAAAAGAGTATACAAAATAAGATAAAAACATCCTCTTTGTTCTCTTCTCATTTAAAAGAGCAGATGCTAAAAAAAATGGCACAGTTTCTAAAAGAAAATGGTTATTTAAAAACCGTAAAATAAGGCAAAATATGAAAAAAAGTTCTCTATTTACACTTATAAAAGAGGATTTTGCAACACCATGGAAAAATGATCCAGCGATAAAATCAAGATTTGAACTACTTTTTAATTACCCAGGTGTTTGGGCTTTAGTAGCATATAGGGTATCTCACTGGTTATATACAAAAAGGCTTAAATTGATAAGTCGAATTATTATGGGGGTTACTCAAATAATTACAAATGTAGATATTCACCCAAGATGCAAAATTGGCAGAAGAGTCTTTATAGATCACGGTTTTGGTGTGGTTATAGGAGAATCAGCAATCATTGAAAATGATGTTTTAATCTATCAAGGTGTAACTCTTGGAGGGGTTAGTTTAGAAAAAGATATAAAACGGCATCCAACAATCAAAAAAGGTGCAATTATTGGTGGAGGAGCTAAAATACTTGGAAATATTACCATTGGTGAAAATGCTCGTGTGGGAGCAAACTCTGTAGTAGTTAAAGATGTCCCACCTCACTCTACAGCCATAGGAATTCCAGCTAGAGTTATAATAAGAGGAAAAGATAAAAGCCCACTAAGCCACAATAAACTACCAGATATAAATAAACAATTATTTTTATACCTCTCAAAACGACTTTCTGTTTTAGAAGAGGCACTAAAAACTCACCATTCAGAGATTATTGAGAAAAGAGATGAAGAGTTGGAGAAAATTTATCAGGATTTTATATCTACGATAGAGGAGTAAAATAAGAGCTTTATACAAGTATTAAAATCTTGTATAAGCATCTTATGTCATAATAGAGTTTATAATCTTTATCTTATTTTGATATAATGGTATTATATTAATTAAAAATGTTTAATTTTTAATTAAAAAAAATAAATATATCAAAGGGCATGTTTAGTTATGAAATATTATCTTGTTGTAGTATTGGTATTTATGAATTTTTTATTTGCTAGTGAGATTAGCAATAGTATAACGACTCAATACGAGAAAGATATGTTAAGGCAACAGATGCTCCGTGAGGGAAAGCATCTGACCAAAAGATATGAAGATGTACTAAATAAACTACAAAATTGGGAAATTAAAAAAGAAGAATTGGTAGAAGCTTACAGAAAAAAATACTCCCATCAAGATAAGTCATTTGGTACTGGAAATGAGTATGGACAAATGAGAGCAAAAAAGAGAAGACAAGAGTATTACAATTCATTAAATAAACAAGAGAACCAACTTACTGAGAGAGTTATAGAGTCACAAACTAAACTTCAAAATCTTAAAAACGAGTTTTTACTTAGATTTGCAGTGCCTTTAACTGTAGATGAGATGAGTGGAGGTAAAGCTCCTTTAGTAGAAGATAAAAGTAAAAAAATAGAGATGCTAAATGGTTATATTAGAGAAAATACCGCATGGAAGAAATGTAGAGATAGAGTTTTTCAATTTGATAAAGTTAAGGTAGTGGCTAATTCTATTGAGGCTTTGTTTCCTGAGACTAACTTAACACAAGCCTCAATTAATCAAAAAAGTGATAAAAATAGAGAAGATATGCAAAAACATTTAGAGAAATTTCAAGATATTGATGAAGCATATTGGCAAAAGTATGGACTCTCGATTACAGATAAGCAAAAAGCTGAGATGATATTAAAAGGTATTAAAGAGAATTAAACAATATCAAATAGATACTCAGTTGAAAGTTTTTGTTTGATAATCTCTCTTATTTGAAGATTAGGAAATGAAATCTTTTGAAACTCTTGTTCATTGTTTGGTTTAAAATATGCCAATTCTCTAGCTATTTTACCACGATATGCTTTTGCCCAGTGGCTAACAGATTTTCCATTTTTTAGAAACTTTAGTTTTATATGCTCTTTTTTTATAGTGTAAAATTTGAGATAAAATCCAGCACGGAGATCTATTATAAATTCATCTTTGAGTAAATTATCTAAATATTCACTAGAGTTCTCTTTATAATATTTTTCAATTGCAAATGAATTTAATTTTTCACCCTGTTTTAATTTGTAATTTGGTAGATAAAATTTTGCTAAAATTGGACCAAATAGGTTTGAAAATATGATTAAGTTTTCATCAATAAAATTTTTATCTTCTAAGTTATCATAATCTAAATACTCATATGCCACACCGCTGTATCTTTGAATCGCCTTCATTGTTGTATCAGAAAATATATTTATCGATTTAAGTATATCTATATCACTTTGTTTTTTTAATCCAAAAAGTTTTGAAAGCTCTTTATTTGAAGATTTTTCTATAAAATCCTGATATAACTTTAATACAAACTTTTGTTTGTTATTTAGTTTGAGCAAAATATCTTCTGTTTTTTTATCTAAAGTTGGATTATTTGCAACTTTTGCTTCACTTGGTGAAAATAATATCTTCATTGAAACCCCTAATTTTGTATAGTTTTAGACATTTTACATTTTAAGAGTTAAAAAAAACTAAAAAACTATTGACTTCTAATAAAAAAATATGTATAATCACGGCTCACAAAAAGTTGTGCTGGTGTAGCTCAGTTGGTAGAGCACCTGATTTGTAATCAGGCGGTCGGTGGTTCAAGTCCTCTCATCAGCTCCATTTTTTGTACAGTGTTTGACCAGAAATGTTCAAGTGGATAGCCAAGGTGAGTTACTCAAGCGGCCAAAGAGGGCAGACTGTAAATCTGCTGGTTTTTACCTTCGAAGGTTCGAATCCTTCACTCACCACCACTTCAGTCCTCTAAAAAAATTTATATTTTTTTAGATAGACTAAAAAAGATGCGGGAATAGCTCAGTTGGCTAGAGCGTCAGCCTTCCAAGCTGAGGGTCGCCGGTTCGAGTCCGGTTTCCCGCTCCATTTAAACTGGGAGCTGTTTTGTAAATTATATTATTGTATATATTGTTTGCAATCTGCTTTTTTGTTTAAATCTATTGTGATATGTAATTGTTGAGATGAGTAAGATGAGTTTTGCTCATATGGCTCAGAGGTAGAGCACTTCCTTGGTAAGGAAGAGGTCGAGGGTTCAATTCCCTCTATGAGCTCCAGAGAAAGTATATAAAAAGTTTTGGCCAAAACTTTTAACAAAAAGTTAAAAATTTAAAATTTAAAGACGGAGGATACAATGGCAAAGGAAAAATTCGAAAGAAATAAGCCACACGTAAATATAGGTACTATCGGTCATGTCGATCATGGTAAAACAACATTGACAGCTGCAATTTCAGCAGTTTTAGCAACAAAAGGTCTTGCAGAGCTAAAAGATTATGATAATATCGATAATGCTCCTGAAGAGAAAGAGAGAGGTATTACAATAGCTACTTCTCATATTGAGTATGAGACAGAGAAAAGACATTATGCTCATGTTGATTGTCCAGGACATGCTGATTATGTTAAAAACATGATTACTGGTGCTGCACAAATGGATGGTGCTATCTTAGTTGTTTCAGCAGCTGATGGTCCTATGCCTCAAACTAGAGAGCATATCTTACTTTCAAAACAAGTTGGTGTTCCTTACATTGTTGTTTTTATGAATAAGCAAGATATGGTTGATGATGAAGAGTTATTAGAGTTAGTTGAGATGGAGATAAGAGAGCTTTTAGATGCTTATGAATTTCCAGGCGATGATACTCCTATTACTGCTGGTTCGGCTCTTAAAGCATTAGAAGAGGCAAAAGGTGGTTCTATTGGTGAGTGGGGTGAAAAAATTATGACACTTATGGATACTGTTGATAGTTTTATTCCAACTCCAGTTAGAGAGACTGATAAAGATTTCTTAATGCCTGTTGAAGATGTTTTCTCAATTTCAGGTCGTGGAACTGTTGCAACTGGTAGAATCGAAAGAGGAACAGTTAAAGTTGGTGAAGAGATTGAAATCGTAGGTATTAAAGATACTCAAACAACAACTGTAACTGGTGTTGAGATGTTTAGAAAAGAGATGGATATGGGTGAAGCAGGGGATAACTGTGGAATTTTACTTCGTGGTACTAAAAAAGAAGATATTGAGAGAGGTATGGTGCTTTGTAAAAAAGGTTCAATTACTCCTCATACAAAGTTTACAGCTGAGATTTATGTATTAAGTAAAGAAGAGGGTGGACGACATACACCATTTTTTAATAACTATAGACCACAGTTTTATGTAAGAACTACAGATGTTACGGGTTCTATCACACTTCCTGAGGGAACTGAGATGGTAATGCCTGGTGATAATGTAAAAATTACAGTTGAGCTTATCGCTCCAATCGCAATGGAAGATGGTACTAGATTTGCAATCCGTGAGGGTGGTAGAACAGTTGGTGCAGGTGTTGTTGCATCAATCCAAGCATAAATTATAAAGGTTTAAGGGATTTATCCCTTGAACAATTTTGAGGATTTATTATGAGAATTAAAATCGGTTTAAAGTGTGTTGAGAGTGGTGATATAAATTATACAACTACTAAAAATACAAGAACACAAACTGAAAAAGTTGAGTTGATGAAGTATAGTTCAAGACTCAAGAAGAGAACACTTCATAAAGAAGTTAAATTAAAGTCGTAGTTTTTTAACTATGATTTTTAGGGCAATAGCTCCAATGGTAGAGCGCCGGATTCCAAATCCGATGGCTGGGGGTTCGAATCCCTCTTGCCCTGCCATAAAAATTAGGAAGATAGATGCAAAAAATATTAAGTTATATTAGTGACTCAAGAGCGGAGTTAACAAAGGTTATATTTCCAACAAAAGAGCAGATACGAAATGCTTTTGTATCTGTTTTTATAGTTGTTACAGTGATTTCACTGTTTATAGCTTTGATTGATGCGATTATGTCATTTTCATTGTCATCGATATTGTAGGAGATGTAAATGGAACATAAATGGTATGCGATACAAACTCACGGTGGAAGCGAGATGAGTGTTAAAAAAGCTATTGTTATGATTTTTGATCAGATGGGTGTTTCTGAAAAATTAGGAGATGTGCTTGTGCCTACTGAGGATGTTATAGAGATTAAAAATGGTGAGAAAAAAATCACTGAAAGATCTCTTTATCCTGGTTATGTTTTTGCAAATATTGATTTAGATATGGGTGTTTGGCATAAGATACAATCTTTGCCAAAAGTGGGTAGATTTATTGGTGAGTCAAAAAAGCCAACTCCACTTAGTGAAAAAGACATTAATCTTATTATTGAAAAAGCAGAGAAAAAATCTCCACCTAAACCAAAAATTTCATTTGAAGTAGATGAGAGTGTTCGTGTTACAGAAGGACCTTTTGCAAACTTTACAGGTGTAGTTGAAGAGTATGATATGGTCAACGGTACACTAAAATTAAATGTTTTGATATTTGGTAGAAGTACACCTGTTGAGATACTTTATACTCAAGTAGAAAAAATTATATAAATTTAAATAAAACGAGGAAAAAATATGGCAAAAAAAGTTACAGGGCAGATAAAACTTCAAATCCCCGCTGGTAAAGCAAATCCATCACCCCCTGTTGGGCCTGCTCTTGGTCAACAAGGTGTGAATATTATGGAGTTTTGTAAAGCATTTAATGAAAAATCAAAACCGATGATGGGTTATAATATCCCTGTTGTTATCACAGTTTATGCTGATAGAAGTTTTACTTTTATTACAAAACAGCCTCCTGCAAGTGATCTCTTGAAAAAAGCTGCAGGAATTAAAAAAGGTACAGATAATCCACTTAAAAATAAGATTGCGAAGTTAACAAAAGTGCAACTTATGGAAATAGTTGATAAGAAAATTGAGGATTTAAATACTAAAGACCCCCAGATGGCTGCTAGAATTATAGCAGGAAGTGCAAGAAGCATGGGTATTGAGATAGTAGATTAGATAAAAAACCTTAACCACAAGGTTAAATGTGGAAGCAAAAATGCGGAGAGATAAATGTCAAGAAAAATATCAAAAAGATACAAAGATTTAATATCAAAATTAGATGTTGAAAAAATATATAGTGCTGAAGAAGTGGTAGCTAGTGTTAAAGAGCTTGCATCTTTGAAGTTTGATGAAACAGTAGAGATTTCAATGAAGTTAAATGTTGATCCAAAACATGCAGATCAGATGGTAAGAGGTTCGGTTATACTCCCCTCTGGTACAGGAAAAACTGTAAGAGTTGCTGTAATTGCAAAAGATGCAAAGGTTGATGAAGCAAAAAAAGCTGGAGCTGATATAGCTGGTGGTAGTGAGATTATTGATGATATTGCTGCTGGAAAAATGGACTTTGATGTTTTGATAGCTACTCCTGATATGATGGGCATGGTTGGTAAAGTTGGTAGAACTTTAGGTCCAAAAGGTCTTATGCCAAATCCGAAAACAGGAACAGTAACTATGGATGTTGCAAAAGCTGTTGAAAATGCAAAAGGTGGTCAAGTTAACTATAGAGTTGATAAACACGGAAATATTCATGCAGGCATTGGTAAGGTTGGTTTTTCAAAAGAGCAAATTAGTGATAATCTTATGACTTTTATTAAATCAATAAACAAACAAAAACCAGCATCTTCAAAAGGTAGATATATAAAGAGTGCATCTCTTTCATTGACTATGAGTCCGGCTTTAAAAATGGATGTTTTAGAGTTGTTAGAAATAAAATAGTTTTATCTTAGATTAAAGAAAATAGGGGCTTTATGCTTAAATATGAGTGTTTTTTTCCAAAGCACTTTTGATCCTTTTTTGGATTTGCCCTTTTGATATAATCTGAAAGGAGGAAAAATGACTAAAGAAAATAAAGAGTTAATAGTTTCTAATTTAAGCGATGAGTTTAAAAGTGCAAAAGCTATTATCGTTTGTGATTACAAAGGTATGAAAGTTGAAGAGCTTGAAGCTATTAGAAATACTGCTAGAGAGTCTGATACTAAAATTCGTATTGTAAAAAATTCACTTTCAAAAATTGCATTTAAAAATGCTGATATAGAAGAAGTAGAGTTTATAAATACAAACCTTTTAGTTTGGGGTGAGGATCAAATATCTGTATGTAAAGTTGCAGATAAGGCAGCAAGTGATTTTGAAGATAAATTTATTATCAAAACAGGTTTGATTGAAGGTAAAGTTGAACAACTTAGCACAATTGCAGCTATGGCTAAATTACCATCAAGAGATGAACTTATTGGTATGCTTCTTTCAGTGTGGACAGCACCTGCTAGAAATATGGTCACAGGGCTTGATAATCTTAAAGTAAAACTTGAAGAATCGGCATAAAATTATTAAATATTTAAGGAAATAAAAATGGCAACAACAAAAGAAGATGTTTTAGAGTTTATCTCTAGTATGTCAGTATTAGAACTTTCAGAGTTAGTTAAAGAGTTTGAAGAGAAATTTGGAGTATCAGCACAACCTACAGTTGTAGCAGGTGGTGCAGTAGCAGGCGGTGAGTCAGCTGAAGAACAGACAGAGTTTGATGTAGTTTTAACAGCAATTGGTGATAAGAAAATTAATGTTATTAAAGCAGTAAGAGCATTGACAGGACTTGGATTAAAAGAGGCTAAAGAAGCAGTTGAAAGTGCACCTTCAACACTTAAAGAGGGTATCTCTAAAGATGATGCCGAGGAAGCTAAAAAAGCACTTGAAGAGGCTGGAGCTACAGCAGAGCTTAAGTGAGTTTTTATTTAGAAAAGAGTTTTGCTCTTTTCTAAATAGTTGTATTGTATACAATATATTTTATGATTATATAGAAAGATTAAAGTATATTGGATAAAATAGTTAAACTTCAATCCAAATTTGCAAATTTTAAATTCTTCAAGAGGTGACCCATGTTAAATAGTTTAAGGTCAGGAAATCGACTAAGAGTCGATTTTGCTAAAGATCAAAGACACATCGAGATTCCAAATCTTCTACAATTACAACAAAAAAGTTACGAACATTTTTTAAATGTTGGTGGAAGTGCTAGAGATAGCGGTATTGAAAAAGTATTTATGTCGATATTTCCAGTTCACGATGCTCAAAATAGATTAACTTTAGAGTATATCGAGAGTGAGATAGGAAAATCCAAGTATACCATAAGAGAGTGCATGGAGAGAGGTCTTACCTACTCCGTACATCTTAAAATGAAAATTCGTTTAATTCTTCATGAGAGAAATGAAAAAACTGGCGAGAAAACTGGTGTAAAAGATATTAAAGAGCAGTTTTTGTATATTAGAGATATTCCTCTTATGACAGATCGTACTTCTTTCATCATTAATGGTGTTGAGAGAGTTGTTGTAAATCAACTTCATCGTAGTCCTGGTGTAATTTTTAAAGAGGCAGAGAGTGCTACAATATCCAATAAGCTACTTTATACCGCACAGATTATTCCAGATCGTGGAAGTTGGCTCTATTTTGAGTATGACTCTAAAGATACACTTTTTGTTAGAATAAATAAGAGAAGAAAAGTACCTGTTACAATTCTTTTTAGAGCTTTAGGTTATAGCAAACAAGATATACTCAAACTTTTTTATCCAATTCAGAAAATTAAGATTAAGAGTGATAAATTTTTAGTTGAGTTTAATGAAACTGATTTTGCTGGTAAGATAGATTTTGATATCAGAGATGAAAAAGGAAATTTACTTATAGCTGCTGGTAAAAGATTAACGGCTAAAAAAGCTGCAAAAATGAGAGAAGAGGGCATAAAGTGGGTTGAGTATCCTGCTGAAACTCTTATGAGTAGATTTTTATCTTCTCCGATTATTGATAAAGAGAGCGGTGAGGTGATTTTTGAAACTTTAACACAGCTTGATGAGACAAAACTTGCTACTCTTATTGAGATGGGTGAAAAAGAGATTGAGATTGCTAATGATTTGGCAGAGGGTGTTGATGATTCGATTATCAACTCTTTTGTTGCAGATATTGAGACGATGAAGCTTTTGAAGCAGAGTGAAGATATCGAAGATGAGAATGATCTTTCAGCTATCAGAATTTATAAAGTTATGAGACCAGGTGAGCCTGTAACTAAAGAGGCTGCGATTGCTTTTATAAATGATCTATTTTTTAATCCAGAGAGGTATGATTTAACTAAAGTTGGTCGTATGAAAATGAACCATAAGTTAAATATAAATGTTCCTGATTTTGTGACAGTTTTAACAAGTGAAGATATAGTCAATGTTGTTAGATACTTGATTAAAGTTAAAAATGGACAAGGTCGAATAGATGATAGAGATCATCTTGGAAATAGAAGAATTAGAGCTATTGGTGAGCTTCTCTCAGGTGAGCTTCACTCAGGTCTTGTAAAGATGCAAAAATCAATTAGGGATAAGTTTACAACACTTAGTGGAAGTATCGAAGAGCTTATGCCTCATGATTTAGTAAATTCAAAGATGATTACAAATACAATTTTGGAATTTTTTACAAGTGGTCAGCTTTCTCAGTTTATGGATCAGACAAATCCTCTTAGTGAAGTTACACACAAAAGAAGACTTTCAGCTCTTGGTGAGGGCGGTTTAGTTAAAGAGAGAGCGGGATTTGAAGTGAGAGATGTGCATCCTACCCACTATGGAAGAATTTGTCCCGTGGAGACTCCAGAGGGTCAAAATATCGGTCTTATAAATACTCTTTCAACTTATGCAAAGGTAAATGAACTTGGTTTTGTTGAGTCACCTTATAGAAAAGTTACAAATGGAAAAGTGACTGATGAAGTAGTTTACTTAACAGCAACTCAAGAGGAGAATAAAATAATGGCTCCTGCTTCTACTAAGTTAGATGATGATGGAAATATTATAGATGATTTAATTGAGATTAGAGTTGATGGAGAGATAAAACTTGAAGATAAGATGAAAGTAAATTATTTTGATGTATCTTCTGGAATGGTTATGGGTGTTGCTGCATCTATGATTCCGTTTTTAGAACACGATGATGCAAATAGAGCTTTGATGGGCTCTAACATGCAACGACAAGCAGTTCCACTTGTTTGGTGTGATGCTCCTTTTGTTGGGACTGGTATGGAGAGTATTGTTGCACGAGATGCTTGGGAGGCTATAAAATCTAAAAGAGCTGGTATAGTTGAAAAGGTTGATAATAAAAATATATATATTTTGGGTGAAGATGAAAATGGTGCATTTATAGATCATTACTGGCTTCATAAAAACATGAGGACAAATCAAAATACATCGTTTATGCAAGTTCCAATAATAAACAAAGGTGACAAAGTTGAAAAAGGTCAAGTTATCGCAGATGGTCCTAGTATGGATCAAGGTGAGATGGCTATTGGTAAAAATATTACTGTTGCTTTTATGCCTTGGAATGGTTATAACTATGAAGATGCGATTGTCATAAATGAGAGATTGATTCAAGAGGATACTTTTACTTCACTTCATATTTATGAAAAAGAAGTAGAAGCAAGAGAGTTAAAAGATGGCTCAGAAGAGATTACAAAAGATATTCCAAATATTAAAGAGGAGAAACTTTTTCATCTTGATGATAGTGGAATTGTAAAAGTTGGAACTTATGTAAAACCTGGAATGATTTTGGTTGGTAAAGTATCTCCAAAAGGAGAGGTTAAACCAACTCCAGAAGAGAGACTTTTAAGAGCTATTTTTGGAGAGAAAGCGGGTCATGTTGTAAATAAATCTTTGTATTGTGGTCAATCAATGGAGGGTATTGTTGTTGATGTTAAAATCTTTACTAAAAAAGGTTACGACAAAGATCCAAGAGCCGAAGAGGCATATAATGCAGAGAGAGATATATTAGACCAAGATCATCACGATAGACTTTTGATGATAGATAGAGAGGAGCTTTTAAAGATAAATTTACTTCTCTCATCTACTCCGCTTTTAGATGATTGTGAAATTAATGGAACTTTATATAAAAAAGGTGACAATGTTCCAAAAGAGGAGTTTGAAAAAGCTAATAGATTTGCTATCAATAATATTATAAAACAGTATAGTAAAGAGATTCAAAAAAAGTATAGTGATTTTAAACAATATTTTCAAGATACAAAAAAGCTTTTGAGAGTAAATCATGATGAAAAACTAGCTATTTTGGAAAAAGATGATATTTTGCCAAGTGGTGTTACTAAGCTTGTAAAAGTTTATATCGCAACTAAAAGAAAGTTAAAAGTTGGCGATAAAATGGCGGGTCGACACGGAAACAAAGGTATTGTTTCAAATATCGTTCCAGATATTGATATGCCATATCTTAAAAATGGTGAGACTGTTGATATAGTTTTAAATCCGCTTGGAGTTCCAAGTCGTATGAATATTGGACAAATTCTTGAGGTTCATTTGGGTATTATTGGAAAAAGATTAGGTCAGCAAATTGCACAAGATCTTGAACTAAAGCAGGGTGCTTGGATTGAAGATTTAAGATCTAAGATGATAGAGATAGCTGATGTTGCAAAGTTTTCAGATGCAAAGAAAACTTTAGGTGATATGGATGATGAAACATTTTTAAAATATGCAAAAGATTGGAGTAAAGGTGTTCGTTTTGCTACTCCTATTTTTGAAGCTACAAATGAGGCAGAGTTTGCAAAGCTTTTTGAATTAGCAAAAATTGACTCAGATGGTAAGACAGAAATTTATGATGGTAAAACTGGTCAGCGTATGAGAGAGAGAGTAAATGTTGGTGTTATGTATATGCTTAAACTTCACCATCTTGTTGATGAAAAAGTTCATGCAAGAAGTACGGGACCTTATTCACTGGTTACACAACAGCCAGTTGGTGGTAAAGCACTATTTGGTGGACAGAGATTTGGAGAGATGGAAGTTTGGGCATTAGAGGCTTATGGTGCTGCTTATACATTAAAAGAGATGCTTACTATCAAATCAGATGATGTTGAAGGTAGAATGCATGCTTACAAAGCAATAACAAGAGGTGAGAGTGTACCAAAAACTGGTATACCAGAGACATTTTTTGTATTAACAAATGAATTAAAAGCATTAGCGTTAGATGTAGAGATATTTAAAGAGGAGGACGAGCATGAAGAACTTGATTCCAATAGAGATTAATGAAGAGAATCGTCCAAGAGATTTTGAGGCTTTTAAGTTAAAACTTGCAAGCCCTGAGAGAATTTTTTCTTGGAGCTATGGTGAGGTTAAAAAGCCAGAAACAATAAACTATAGGACATTAAAACCAGAGAGAGATGGGCTTTTTTGTGCGAAAATATTTGGACCGGTTAGAGATTATGAGTGTCTTTGTGGTAAATATAAGAAGATGCGATATAAGGGTATTAAGTGTGAAAAATGTGGTGTTGAAGTCACAACAAGTAAAGTAAGAAGATCTAGAATGGGTCATATCGAGCTTGTTACTCCTGTTGCTCATATTTGGTATGTTAATTCACTTCCTAGTCGTATTGGTACACTCCTTGGTGTTAAGATGAAAGATTTAGAGAGAGTTTTATATTATGAAGCTTATATAGTTAAAACTCCAGGAGAGGCTTATTATGACCATGAGAACACTAAAGCATTAGCAAAATATGATATCTTAAATGAAGAGCAGTATCAATCTCTTATTCAAAGGTTTGATGGTACTGGTTTTGAAGCTCAAATGGGTGGAGAGGCTGTAAGAGAACTTTTGGAAGATTTTGATTTGATTGATATTCTTGGAAGTTTAAAAGAGGATATGGAAAACACCAATTCAGAGACTAAGAAAAAAGCACTTGTAAAGAGATTAAAAGTTGTAGAATCATTTGCAAATAGTGGAAATAAACCTGAATGGATGATGATTACAATGCTTCCTGTTCTTCCACCAGATTTAAGACCTCTTGTGGCACTTGATGGTGGTAAATTTGCAGTTAGTGATGTAAATGATCTCTATCGTAGAGTAATTAACAGAAACTCAAGATTAAAAAGACTTGTAGATCTTGAAGCTCCTGAGATTATTATTAGAAATGAGAAGAGAATGCTTCAAGAGGCAGTAGATGCACTTTTTGATAATGGTCGTCGTGCAAATGCTGTAAAAGGTGCGAATAAAAGACCACTAAAATCTCTTAGTGAAGTTATAAAAGGGAAACAAGGTAGATTTAGACAAAACTTGCTTGGTAAGAGAGTTGATTTTTCTGGTCGGAGTGTTATTGTTGTTGGACCTAATCTTCAGATGGATCAGTGTGGTCTTCCAAAAGGTATGGCATTGGAGCTTTTCAAACCGCATCTTTTAGCAAAACTTGAAGATAAAGGTTATGCTACAACAATTAAACAAGCAAAACGAATGATTGAAGAGCGAACAAATGAAGTGTGGGAGTGTTTGCAAGAGGTAGTTGATGGTTATCCAATTATGCTTAATCGTGCTCCAACTTTGCATAAATTATCTATTCAAGCATTTCATCCTAAGCTTATTGATGGAAAAGCTATACAGCTTCATCCACTTGTCTGTTCTGCTTTTAATGCGGATTTTGATGGAGATCAAATGGCTGTTCATGTACCTTTGTCTCGTGAAGCTATTGCTGAGTGTAAGGTTTTGATGTTAGCTAGTAACAATATCTTACTTCCAGCTTCTGGTAAAGCTATCGCTGTACCTACACAAGATATGGTTCTTGGACTTTACTATATGAGTCTTGAGAGAGTTGGTGTTAAGGGTGAAAATAAACTTCTTTCAAGCATTGATGAAGTTATGATTGCAATCGATGAGGGTGTTCTTGATGTTCAGGCAAAAATTAAAACTTCAATTGATGGAAGATTAGTATATACCACGACTGGAAGAATGATTTTAAAATCAATTTTGCCTGATTTCGTTCCTCAAGAGCTGTGGAATAGAGTTATGAAGAAAAAAAATATAGGAGCATTGATTGATTATATCTATAAAAAAGCAGGCACTTACTCTACTGCTGAAATTTTGGATAACCTTAAAGATTTAGGTTTTAAATATTCAACTGAAGCTGGTATTTCTATCTCAATTGATGATATTAATGTGCCTGAAACTAAAGAGGCTTATGTTGCTGCTTCAAAGAAAAAAGTTATTGAAATTCAACAACAATACTCTGCTGGTCTTTTAACAGAGCAAGAGAGATACAATAAAATTATTGATATTTGGACAGATACAAATAATACACTAGCAAATGAGATGATGAAGCTTATTGAAAGTGATAAAGATGGTTTTAATTCAATCTTTATGATGGCTGACTCTGGAGCTCGTGGTAGTGCTGCTCAAATTAGACAACTAGCTGGTATGAGGGGACTTATGGCAAAACCTGATGGCTCTATCATTGAGACTCCAATTATCTCAAACTTTAGAGAAGGGTTAAATGTTTTAGAGTATTTTATCTCAACTCACGGAGCTAGAAAGGGTCTTGCAGATACTGCACTTAAAACTGCAAATGCTGGTTATTTGACTCGTAAACTTGTTGATGTTAGTCAAAATGTTAAAGTTTCTGAAGATGATTGTGGCACTCATGAGGGTGTTGAAATTACAGAAATTAGTGTAAATGGTGAGTTAGTTGAAACTATTGAAGATAGAGTTCTAGGTAGAGTTTTAGCCGCAAATATAATAGATCCTATCACAAATGAAGTTCTTTTTGTTGAAGGTACTTTAGTCTCTGATGAAGATGCAAGAAATATTCAAGATGCAGGTATAAAATCAGCAATTATAAGAACTCCTATCACTTGTAAGACAGCAAAAGGTGTCTGCACAAAATGTTATGGACTTGATCTTGGAAAAGGAAAACTTGTAAAAAAAGGTGAAGCTATAGGTATTATATCTGCACAATCAATTGGAGAGCCTGGAACACAACTAACTCTTAGAACATTCCATGTTGGTGGAACAGCATCTACCGAACAGCAAGATAGACAAGTTGTAGCAAAAAAAGAGGGATTTATAAGGTTTTATAATTTAAAAACATATGTTACAAAAAGTGGCGAAAACATAGTAGCAAATAGAAGAAATGCAGCTGTACTTTTAGTGGAGCCTAAGATAAAAGCACCATTTGATGGAGTTATAACTGCAGATTTTGTTCACGAAGAGCTTCTTTTGAGTGTAAAAGGTAAAAAAGAGACAGTAAAATTTGTACTTAGAAAAAGTGATATTGCAAAATCAAATGAGTTAGCAGGAATTAGCGGTAAGATGGAGGGTAAATTTTATCTGCCATATAAGAGCGGTGATAAAGTTGAATTAAATGAGAGTATCGTTGAAGTTATAAAAGAGGGTTGGAATGTCCCTAATCGTATCGAATATGGTAGTAAATTTAGAGTTAAAGATGGAGAGCCTGTTGTTCAAAAAATAGCTGCAAATGCAACAGGTGTTGTTAAGTATTATAAACTTGTAGGTGATTATCTTCAGAGATTTAAAGATATAAAAAAAGGTACTATAGTAAATGAAAAAGGACTTTTTGCAATCATAGCTGATAGTGAAGATAGAGAGGCTACAAGACACTATATACCAAGAGAGTCTGTGATAGAAGTAGATGATGACTCAAAAGTATCTACAAAAGATTTGATTGCACAACCGCAAAAAGATGAACAAAAAGTTATAGCTGAATGGGATCCATATTCTACTCCAATTATTGCAGAAGCAGATGGTGTAGTGACTTTTGAAGATATAATTCCAGGAAACACAGCAACTGAGCAAGTTGATGAGTTAAGCGGACAGGCAAGGCTTGTGATAAATGAGTATATTCCTGCAGGATTTAAGCCTACAATTGTACTTGCTACAAAAAGTGGAGATATAAAGAGGTATCTTCTTGAGCCTAAAACTTCTATTTTAGTTGATAGCGGAGTTGCTGTTGGGGTTGCTGATGAGTTAGCAAAAACACCAAAAGCTGTTGCAAAATCAAAAGATATTACAGGTGGTCTTCCTCGTGTTAGTGAGCTTTTTGAAGCAAGGCGACCAAAAAGTCCTGCTGTTATCTCTGAAGTAGCTGGAACTGTAAGATTTGGTAAGCCATTAAGAGGTAAAGAGAGAATTGTAGTTGATACAAATGATGGCAGCACAAAAGAGTATTTGGTAGATAAAAACAGACAAATTTTAGTACACGCTGGTGAGTATGTTCAAGTTGGTGAGAGATTGACTGATGGTTTGACTTCAAGTCACGATATACTTAGAATCCAAGGTGAAAAAGCTCTTCATTATTATATGATAAGTGAAATTCAGCAAGTTTATAGAAGTCAAGGTGTTGCTATAAGTGATAAACATATCGAAGTTATTATATCTCAAATGTTAAGACAAGTAAAAATTGTTGATAGTGGAGATACAAATTTTATCATTGGAGATCTTATAAGTAGAAGAAAGCTAAAAGCTGAAAATAAGAGAATTGTAAATATTGCTGGAGAGCCTGCTATCGCTGAGCCAACTCTTTTAGGAGTAACTCGTGCCGCTATTAATGCAGATAGTATTATCTCTGCTGCTTCATTTCAAGAGACTACAAAGGTTTTAACTGAAGCTAGTATTGCTGGTAAGACAGATTTTTTAGAAGATCTTAAAGAGAATGTAATTTTAGGTCGAATGATACCTGTTGGTACTGGTATGTATAAAAACCATAAAGTAAAGTTGAAATATAAAGAGATATAAAAAGTTTTGCAAAAAGTGGAATTTTTCTGCTTTTTGCACTTTTTATTAAAATTCAATAAATGAGGTAGATTATGAGTAGAGAGAATACTTCAAGTGTGGATATGGCAAATGGTAAAAAGATGGCATATTTGTCATCACAAGAAAAAGTTGCTATAAAAAGAGAATTTCAAGCAAAAGATATAAATGAAGATGCAACTCAAAAACAAGTCATAAATTCAAGAAAATTAGCAAACTTATCAAATGCAAAAGCTAAAGTAAAAAAAAGAGCAAAATTGGCAAAAGCATCTAAAAAAAGGAATAAAAAATGATGTCTGTTTTATTAGAATTTTCAATTTTTCCAACTGATTTAGGTGAGAGTAAGAGTAAATATGTGAGCAAAGTTTTGGATATGGTTTCAAAAAGTGGTGTTAAGTACCAGCTTACTCCCATGGGAACTATCGTTGAAGTTTCTAGTGTAAAAGAGGCACTAGATATCGTTCAAAAATCCTATGATGTGTTAGAACCTTACTCAAATAGAGTCTACTCTAGTATAAAAATAGATATGAGAAAAGATAAAATAGATAGAATGAAAAGTAAGATTGCATCTGTTGAAAAACATCTAAATAAGGGGTAACTTTGAGTAAGTTGGTATTGTTAATTTATAACTTTGGTCTCTTTTTGAAAAACAAGAAAATTCCTCTTTTGCCTACTATGATAAAGTTTTTTATCAGGATTGTGTTTGGTCCATACATCGGTATGGGAGCCAAAATTGGTAAAGGTTCAACTTTAGGATATGGTGGTATTGGGATTGTTATTCATGATAGAGCGGTTATCGGCAAAAATGTCTCTATTGGTCAAAATGTTACAATTGGTGGCACTTCTGGAAAATATGAAGTACCAGTAATTGGAGATAATTGCGATATATCATCAGGTGCTGTTATAGTTGGACCTGTAACAATTGGAGAAAATTGTGTTATTGGTGCAAATGCTGTTGTGATAAAAGATATTCCTGCAAACTCAGTAGCTGTTGGAGTTCCTGCTAAGGTTATAAAAACAGATATTGATATAAGTGCTTATCATTAGATAAGATACTTTTTATGTTTTTGTACAAGTCGTAGAGCTTCTTTTACTGCATTTATATAACTTTTTGTTGATGGGTTTTTATCTTTGTAAGCTATATCATAAGCACTTCCGTGATCAACTGAGACTCTTATAATTGGGAGGTTTAGGCTTACATTTATGGACTCATCAAAAAAGAGTGATTTTACAGCTATGAGCCCTTGGTCGTGATACATGCAGACAAAATAGTTCAAATTTTTTCTCAAATGTGGTGTAAATGCAGTGTCAGGAACTAAAGGTCCTACAAAAACTTGCTCCATTAAACTCTCATTTGCCTCTTTTATAGCTTTTTTTATCTCTTTTTCTTCATCTCCAATAACTCCATTGTCACCAGCATGAGGGTTTAATCCTAAAACTCCTATCTTCTCCTCTTTGACTTGATTGTAAAAATTTATAAGAAAGTTTTTTAAAGGCTCTTTTTTTATTTTTTTTGCTACATCTTTTAGTGGAATGTGATGAGTATAAAAAGCACAAAAAAGTTTTTCACACCCTATCATCATGATAGCTTCTTTGTTAAAGTGTTCAGCTAAAAAGTCAGTGTGTCCTTTAAAATCTACTCCTGTTTTACTCCAAGCTTCTTTGTTTATAGGTAGAGTTACAATGGCATCTACTTCTTTTGTTTGTGCTAGATTTATCGCTTTTTGAAATGATAAAAAAGAGTATTTTCCACTCTCTTTTGTAGCTTGTGATGGAATTATTTTAAAATTTTCTCCAACTTCAAAGCAGTTAAAATCTTTTGGTATTTTAATGTGTAATAAATCTGAAGATTGTTTGAGCATCTGTTTACTTATCATGTATACAGGATTACAGATGCTTTTTACTTTTTTGTGAGCTTTTAATGCGATTTCAACTCCCACACCGTTTAAATCACCGATGCTGATTGCAATTTTCATTTTACAAGTTTAACCATCTCTTTTACAGCATCTTCAAAACCACTAAAAATAGATCTTGCTATGATGCTTTGACCAATGTTTAACTCTTCAATAAGCTCTATTTTACAAATTTCACTAACATTTTGATAATTTAGCCCATGACCTGCTGCTATTTTTAAGCCATACTCTTCAGCACTATTGGCAGCTTCTTCTAAAGAGTTTAAACTTTTTGCAAGCATTTTTTTAAGCCTACTTCTCTCAACCTCTAACTCTTTTATGGAATGTGGAGTATATGAAAGATTTGAATTAAGCATTGCAAAGATATTTGTATAAGTTCCTGTATGGAGCTCAATCCACTCAACTCCTATCCCTTTTGCAGATCTTACAGCCTCTTTTGTGGGGTCTATAAAAAATGAAGTCTCTATCTCTCTTGCTTTTAGAAAATGTACTGCTTTATCAAGATTTGCATAATTTATATCATTAAAGTTTAATCCACCTTCTGTAGTAACTTCTTCTCTTTTTTCAGGGACAAAAGTGACACGATGTGGTTTAAGCTCAGCAATAATCTCTATGATATCAGGGTCAACACTACACTCAACATTTACAGGAATATTTGAGTGTTTTATAATTCTCTCTACATCATATTCGTTAATATGTCGTCTATCTTCTCTTAAGTGGATAGTGATTTGATCTGCTCCTGCTTTGATAGCTAAAAAGAGCGCATCTAATGGGTCTGGATCGTTTATCTTTCTAGCTTCTCTTAAAACTGCTATGTGGTCTATATTTACTCCAAGTAACATATGATATAACCTTTTTTAGTAGAGATTATATCATAACTATTATTTGTCAATTTGAGAGAGATACTCTTTAAGTTCAGATATAATTTTCTTTTTATATCTTTTAGGTTCTAAAACTTCAATATCAGGTAGCCATGACTTGATTATATTGTCTATATCTTCATCATGTGTCACATCAAAAGAGATTTGTAAATCTCCATTTTCAAACTCTTGTAAAATCTTTTGAGAGTGTAAAAAGTTTCTTTGTTTAAAGTAGTGAGCTATGTTTTTATTTACTTTGATGATTACTGTATATGCTTCACCATCCTCAAACCAAGCTGAGTGAACATTTTTTAGGATATTGTTGATTTTTTCATCTGTTATTTTATACTGTTTAGTTGTAATTGAGACTTTTTTGATTTCAGATAATATATAGTTTTGCATCTTATTGGTCTTTATATCTTTTGCAAATAGATACCAAAAGCCGTCAAAATTGGTTAATTTATATGGCTCAACTGTAAAAATATTCTCTCCAAAAACAATCTCTATAATATATTTATTTTTGATAGCTCTTTTTAATTGGCTGTGTAGTTTAGGGTTTGTATTTATCGGAGCTAGTTGATTTTGTTTGATAAAGTATGGATTAGAGAGTTTTGGATAGAGAAGTTTACCAAAAATTTTATCGCTTGTATCGTGAAAATATTTCATATTATCAAATTGTGAGAGTGATAGAGATATTAAAATCATCTCATCTATATTTAACATGGACTTATCAAGTGAAAAGCCATCGATAAATTTGAATTTACCTTGAGTGTTTTTTTCAATAGGGAAAGAGTTTAATCTAGTATAAATATCTTTTTGAATTGTTCTTTGAGTGACACTATATATTTCAGAAAACTCTTTTGAATCTAAAAGTTCACACAGTGAAAGTTTAGTCAAGATTCCTATCAATCTAGTAAGTGTTTTGTCATAATCTTTTTTAGCCATGTGAAATAGTAGCATATTTTGAGCTATTTGTCAATCAAAACGAACTGTAGTGTTCGCTTTGATTTTGTATAATGTATGGAAATTAAAACCAGAAAAAGGACATGTATATGAGATATTTTAATGTTTTAGGTAGTTTACTGTTTTTTGTTGTAGGTTTTTTGGTTTTAATAGATGGAGAGCTTTTTGAATTAAAAGAGAGAGAGCTTTATATCTATGGTATATATTTTTTTCTTGGGTTCTTTGCTACACAAGGGGTAGGAGTTGTATTTAGAAAGCCTGGTAAACAGTCTGGTTTTTTTCTGGATTTGATTTTTTCTATAGCACCTCTTTTTATAGTGTTTGAAGCATATATAAGACCGGTGTCTAATGCACAATATTATGAAGTTTTTATGAATGCATACTTTTTTGCAATCGTGATTGATCTTATAATCTTTACACCAATTGCATATAGATTTGCTATGATGAACAATGAATATATTATACGTTAAAAGGATTTTTTAATGATAGCTTGTGATTTAGGTTCAAATAGTTTTCGAGTTGTAGAGATAGATTGTGATACAAAACAGAGAGTTTTAGGGTTTGAAAGAGTTGTGAAAACTGCTGAGGGGATATCTAAAAATGGAGAGATTTCTAAAGATGCAGTTAAGAGGATAATTAAAGCTATTGAAGATGCAAAAGAGTTTTTTGATTTAACGGACGCAAAGGCAGTTACAACTGCAGCTTTAAGAAAAGCTACAAATAGTGCTTTGGTGTTGAAAAAAATCAAAGATGCAACAGGGCTGGAGTTTGAGATAATATCTGCTAAATGTGAGGCTAGATTTACTAAAGTTGCGGTTGAGAATAGATTGCATCTTGAAAATATGGATGTAGAGAGTTATGTTTTAATGGATCTTGGAGGAGGTTCTACGGAGCTCATTTTTAAGGATTTTGAGGTGAGTTTTGATATTGGGATTGTTAGCATTTCAGATAAGTATTTATTAGATGATATTGAAGATGGGATTAAAAAAGAGCTTTTAGAAGTTAGTAAACTTGCAAAAAAGATAAAAAAGCCAAAAACTTTTATAGCATCTTCTGGTACTCCAACAACAGTAGCTTCTTTTTTACAAGGTATGGATTATGAGAGTTATGATTATAAAAAAGTTAATGGAATGGTTTTGAGTATGGATGATATAAATAGAGCATTAAGAGAGCTTTTAAAGATGAGTGAGAGTGAGAGAGTTAGATGGGTTGGGGCTTCTAGGGATGATTTGATTGTTGCTGGTATTATTATATTTAGGGAGATTTTGAAGATATTTGGGTTTTGTGAAGTTTTGATTATTGATGATGGACTTAGGGAAGGTGTGGCACTTGGTAGATGTAAAAGTTGAAATAATTACATCTTTTTCAAAAACTTAGAAACAAGCACAATCTTAACCCCATTTACTCTTCCCTCAATCTGCATGGGATTATTTGTAAGTGAGATATTTTTTACAACACTTCCTCTTTTGGCTGTAAAACCTGCACCTTTTACCTCCAAATCTTTGATAATTGTTACACTATCTCCTGCTTGAAGTTTTGTGTTGTTAACATCTAGTGTAGGCTCACTATCTTCATCGCTATTTGTATCTTTTGTATCTGCCCAAGTTTTTATATCATCTTCCAAATAGAGTATATCTAGTAAATCTTGAGCTTTTATACTCTTTAATATACGATAAGCCATCACTTGTATAGCTGGCTGTGTGCTCCACATACTATCATTTAAACAGTGCCAATGCTCTAGCTTTTTATCATCAGGGTTCTGTATAAGGTTTTTGCATATTTTACATACTAAGATGGACTGTTCTGCACTTGCATCTGATGGGGAGACCTCTTTGACACTTAAATCATTTTCACTGTTACAAAGCTCACATTTTGAGCCACTTCGTTTTAATAGTTCCTTTTTTACACTCATATCTCTTGCCTTTTAAAATTTATTATTTAGTATACTATCTTCATGAATATATTTAGCAAAATTGATAATTATTTTATAAATAAAAAAGCCTTGTTATGAAAAAAACTTTAAGTTCATTAGTTGTTATATTTATCATTGTTTCCAGCTCCTTACTTTATCTTGTTGGATCTACTTTAATAAATAGAGTAAATTATGATTTATTTTTACCTCCTAAAGAGTCTATATCTGTCAATTTAAAAACAACTGATGGAAATATATCTGGAACTTTATATATTGGGGAATTAGATAAACCAATTATCTCATTGTTTCATCCTCTTGGAGGTTCTCAAAAAAGTATGCAGTCAAGAGTTGAACTCTTTAAAAGTGTTGGATATGGGGTTATGACAATAGATTTTAATGCCCATGGTCAATCATCTGGAGAGTATAATACATTTGGACACCTTGAGAGTAAAAATGTGCGAGAAGTTCATAAATATTTAAAAACTAAATTTCCAAAAAGAAAGATAGGGGCTATAGGGGTTTCTCTCGGTGGTGCAAGTATTCTTTTGAGTGATGTAAAGTTTGATGCTATAATAATTGAAGAGACTTATGCTGATATCTCTACTGCTATAGGAAATCGACTCTCGATGAAGTTTGGAAATTGGGCAAAATCTTTATCATGGATGCTTACCTCTCAACTACCTTTAAGACTTAATATAAACTCTGAAATGTTACGACCAGAGTCTTCAATAAACACCGTTACCTCTCCTATTTTTATCATAGGAGGAGAGGTTGATGAAAGAGCTACAATTGAAGAGACTATGAGACTTTATAACTCTATCTCTTCTACTACTATTAAGGATTTATGGATAGTTAAAAATGCTCATCACACAAACTTCCATACATTTGCAAAAAAAGAGTATGAGAAAAAAGTTTTATTCTTTTTTGCTAAATATTTATAAGCTATAATGCATCGCCTTTTAATTTATTAGTAGTATACTCTCTTAATGAATATATTTAGTAAAATTGATAAAAAAAAACATAAAAAAGTTCTCTCTCTTGCTGTTCCTGCTGCTTTAAACTCGCTTTTAGATATGCTTCAAGTCATAACTGATCTTATTATGGTTGGGAGAATCTCCTCATTTGCTGTTGTTGCTGTTGGGCTTGGGATTCAGAGTTTGATGTTTGTTTATGCTGTTTTAACTCTTCTTCATATTGGTACAAGTGCACTTTTGTCTAGATTTGTTGGTGGAGGCAAGATAAAGCAGGCATCTTTAGGATTTAGTTCTCTTTTGAGATTTGCTTTTTATCTTAGTATTCCTGTTGTATTTATTTGGTATTTTGTTTCTCCTATGATTTATGTTTGGTTTGGAACTGCTAAAGAGGTTGTTGAGCTTGGTGGCTCTTATGTTCAGATCTTGACATTTATGTTGCCTTTTATCTTTTTGAAAATAGTTTTTGTGACAGCTTTAAGCTCAGCTGGAGATACAAAAACTCCTTTTGTTATAAAATCCGTCTCGATTATATTAAATATCTTTTTAAATTGGATTTTGATTTATGGAAATTTAGGTATGCCAGCTCTTGGAGTTGAAGGTGCGGCCATTGCAACAGTTATTGTAAATGCACTAGAGCTTTTTGTTTATATTTATCTATATATTTCTCATAAGACTCTCTATATTCCAATGTTTTTTTACTCAAAAAATTTAATCAAAAGAGCTTTAAAGGTTGGTATTCCTGCATCTATTGAGAGAAGTTTGACTTTTTCCTCTTTTATGCTTTTTACTATGATTATTGCTCATTATGGCACAGAGGCTTTAGCAGGGTATCAGATAGGGCTTCGTATAGAAGGGTTAGCATTTATGCCAGGGATTGGGTTTACGATAGCTGCGATGGCATTGATGGGGCAAGGGCTTGGAGCTAAAAATCCTGATTTGGCAAGAAGTGATGTAATGCTTGTTTTAAAATATACGATGAGTTTTATGTTTGTTTTGGGGCTCTTTATGATTTTTACACCTGAACCAATTGTTTGGCTTTTTACAGATGACCCTTTGGTTATCAAAGAGGCTAGCTTGTATCTTCAAATAGTCGGCTTTTCCCAAATTCCTTTAGCTTTTAATTTTGTATTAAGTGGAGCTTTAAGAGGAGCTGGAGATAGTAAAAGAACTCTAAAGATAAACCTAACTTCACTTTGGCTTGTGAGAATTATCCCTGCATTTGCTCTCTCTTACTACTTTAATTCAATTCTTTTTGTCTATTTGGCGATGATTAGTGATACTTTTGTTAAAGCTTTTTTCCTATGGAGAGCATTTGATAAAGGAGAGTGGAAAAAGATAAAAGTTTAACTTTTATCCAACTCATCAAATAGATATGAAAATTTAGTAAGATTTTGTCTCAAATCACTTAACTGATGATTTTTTAATCCCTCCTCAATCCAGCTCTTTATATCTTGTGGAAACTCATCAATCAAAGGAGCGAAAAGCTTATTTTTTACCTCTTTGTCTATGTACTTGTTCTCATATAGTGCTGCTACATGATTTGCTATAGTTTGATCTTTTAGCTCTCTTGTTTCGTAAATCTCTTTTATGCTTTTTCCCATATTTATCAAATCAAGTGTCTCTATGTAAGTTTTACCTAGCATCTTTATCTCTTTTTCTCCTGCATCTTTTAAAGATTTGCAAAGCTCTAAAAAAACTTCACCATATTTTTCTAGTTTCATCTCTCCAACACCTGATATATTTAAAAACTCCTCTTTTGATGAGGGGAGGGTGTTTGAAATCTCCAAAAGGGTTTTGTCGCTAAATATTATATAAGGAGGAACTCCCTCCTCTTTAGATAATTTTGTTCTAAGCTCTCTAAAGGTTTCAAAACTTTCACTTTTTGGAGTCTCTGTTTTGTACTCTTTGTATGATTTTTGAGTTACTAAGTTTGATGCATCTATCTTGATGGTTCTTTTTTTTGTGAGTATCTCTTTTGCAATGTTTGTAATTTTTAATGTTCTATACTCACCATCAATTTGCACCGCATCTTCATCAAGAAGAGCATCACATACAGCACCCCACTGCTCTTTACTCATATCAGCCCCAATACCGTGAACAGAGAGCTTATCATGACCAAAATCCAAAATCCTCTGTGCATTTGAACCTCTAAGTACATCGATGATATAAGTCTGCCCAAATCTCTCTTCGCATCTCAAAATTGTGGATAAAAACTTTTGAGCTTCAATGGTTATATCTTTGTACTCCTTCTCTCCACCCAAACAGTTGTCGCAAACCTTTTCACACATTTGTATATCATCATCAAAATAGTT
>JAMOMC010000032.1 GCA_027068765.1 Campylobacterales bacterium | reverse complement strand
AAACTACTGGTGGAGCACAGGAAATCCAAGCTTTTTAATAGAACTTCTAAAACAGAGACAATACTTCATACCTGAAATTGAAAACTACGAAGCAACAGATGCCCTACTTGATAGCTTTGATGTGGATCATATAGATCTTATAGCTCTTCTTTGGCAGACAGGGTATTTGACAATAAAAGAGAAAATTTCAGATGAGTTTGGAGTTACTTATAAACTAACAGTACCAAACAAAGAGATTCAAATATCTCTAAACTCTTTGATAATTGACTATCTAACAGAACAAAGAGGAGAGAAGATAGCATATAGAAGAACTCTTTATACAATGCTAAAAGAGACAAACTTAGATGAGTTTGAAAAGAGTATAAAAGCTCTTTTTGCATCTATTCCTTATCACAACTTCACAAACAATGAGATACAAAACTATGAGGGATATTATGCTAGTGTTATGTATGCATATCTAGCAAGTTTAGGAGTAGAGACTATAACAGAAGATGCAACAAACAAAAATAGGATAGATTTGACACTAAAGTTTAAAGATAGAGTTTATATATTTGAGTTTAAAGTTGTGGATGCTCCAGAAGGCAAAGCATTAACACAAATAAAAGAGAAGAGATACTTTGAGAAGTATCAAGATTTTGATGAGATTTATCTTGTTGGGATTGAGTTTTGCAAACAAGAGAGAAATGTGTGCGGGTTTGTTTGGGAGAGGATTTAGAGCTTTAACTTAAGGTTTTTGGAGTTGCCCTTAAACAAATACACATCCAACCCTTAAATTCTATACTTTGATGGAGTTTAAAGTTGGGATGTGTATAATCACAGCTATGGCAAAATTTAAATTAAAAAGTGACTTCTCTCCAGCTGGTGATCAGCCACAAGCTATTAAAAAACTCTCCGACTCTATAATGAGTGGTAACAGATACCAAACTTTGGTAGGAGTTACTGGTAGCGGTAAAACATATACGATGGCAAAAGTTATCGAAAAAACCTCTCGTCCAACTCTTATCATGACACACAACAAAACTCTAGCTGCTCAACTTTATAGTGAATTTAAACACTTTTTTCCAGATAATCATGTAGAGTATTTTATCTCCTATTATGACTATTATCAGCCTGAAGCTTATATACCAAGAACGGATCTGTTTATAGAAAAAGATAGCTCTATAAATGAAGAGATAGAGAGACTCCGCCTTTCAGCTACTGCTTCACTTCTCTCGTACAATGACATCATATGTATAGCTTCAGTCTCTGCAAACTATGGTTTAGGAAATCCTAATGAGTATAAAAAGATGGTACAGATTATCGAAGTTGGGAGTGAGTTAAACCAAAAAGATATGCTTTTGAGATTAGTTGATATGGGATATAAACGAAATGATAATTATTTTGATAGGGGAGATTTTCGTGTAAATGGGGATGTTATAGATATCTATCCAGCTTATAGTGATGAAGAGGCTGTAAGAGTTGAGTTTTTTGGAGATGAGATAGAGAGTGTTTATTACTTTGATTCACTAACCAATAAAAAAACAACTCAAAAAGATAGAGTTATAATCTATGCGGCAAATCAATTTATAGTAGGGCAAGAGAGACTAAAAATTGCGATAAAAGAGATTGAGGAAGGTTTGGCAGAGCAACTTGCTTACTTTAAAAGTGTTGGTAAACTTGTAGAAGCACAAAGGCTTAGACAAAGAGTGGAGTTTGATTTGGAGATGTTAAATGCTACTGGATCTTGTAAAGGTGTTGAAAATTATGCTAGACATTTAACTGGCAAAAAACCAGGAGAGACTCCATACTCTCTTTTTGACTATTTTGAGGCGATGGGAGAGGATTATCTTGTTATAGTTGATGAGTCACATGTTTCACTTCCTCAGTTTCGCGGAATGTATGCTGGAGATAGAAGCCGTAAAGAGAACTTGGTAGATTATGGGTTTAGAATTCCTAGTGCTTTAGATAATAGACCACTTCGTTTTGAAGAGTATATACAAAAAGCCCCTGCTTACCTTTTTGTATCAGCCACTCCTGCTGATTTAGAGATGGATTTATCAAAATCAAATATCGCCGAACAGATAATAAGACCAACAGGGCTATTAGATCCAGAGATTGAGATCATAGATAGTGAATTTCAGGTAGAAAAACTATTTGACATCATAAAAAAGATAACGGCAAAAAATGAGAGAGTTCTAGTAACAGTGCTTACTAAAAAAATGGCAGAAGAGCTTAGCCGTTACTACCTCACACTTGGCATGAAAGTAAAATACATGCACTCAGACATAGACACAATAGAGCGAAACCAGATAATAAGAGGTTTAAGAATAGGAGAGTTTGATGTGCTTGTTGGGATAAATTTACTTAGAGAGGGTTTGGATTTGCCTGAAGTCTCTTTAGTAGCAATTTTAGATGCAGATAAAGAGGGGTTTTTAAGAAGTGAAACCGCTCTCATACAGACCATGGGAAGAGCTGCAAGAAATGTAAATGGAAAAGTTATCATGTTTGCTAAAAAGATTACTCGCTCCATGCAAGCTGCGATAGATACCAAAGATTATAGAAGAGCTAGACAGATAGAGTTCAACAAAAAACACAACATCACCCCAACAAGTACAGTAAGAAAGCTAGATGAAAATTTAAGAGTAGAGGATTATAGTGAAATAGCTGAAAAAAAACTAAAGCAGAAAATTCCAAAAAGTGAAAAAGAGAAGATAGTAAAAGATTTAAAAGCAAAGATGATTAAAGCTGCCAAAGACTTGGAGTTTGAAATGGCGGCTAAGTATAGAGATGATATAGAAAAGATTAAAAAGTTATAATATAGTATAATTAAAAAAATAACTTAAAAAAGAGTACAAATGATACGAGATATAGTCACTTATCCAGATAAACGGATAAATATCATCTCCCCAGATTTAAGAGCTTTTGATGATGATTTGCTATCTGTCATAGAAGATTTAAAAGATACCATAATAGCTCACAATACAGATGCTTTAGCTGCAATTCAAATAGCTATCCCATTTTCACTTATTGTGATAAAAGAGGAAGATGGAAGTTTTATAGAGATTATAAACCCAAGAATTATAGGCAAAAAAGGCTCAATTATCTCAAATGAAAAAACTCTATATTTTCCAAATACAACCCATAGTGTTAAACGATATGAAGAGATAAAACTAATCTATCAAGATAAAGAAGCAAAACAGAAATCCTTAGATGCAAAAGGTGAGAGAGCTATACTTTTGCAAAGAAAAATTGACTATGTTTTTGGAGCAACCATAGTCAATAAAATCGAACAACAAGGTGGAAAATCATCAGATAGCTTATCTGCAAGTTGTGATACTTCTACTGTTTTTAAAAGAGACTATTTTATAAGTTTTATTCAAAAAATTCTATTTTTTATTATTTTAGCAAATATAGCTAGCTTTTTCCTCTCCAATGA
>JAMOMC010000031.1 GCA_027068765.1 Campylobacterales bacterium | reverse complement strand
CCCAAAGGACAAGCCTCTTTTGTGATAGCTATAGATAAAAAAACATCCGCATATTTACCCAAGGTCGAGTTTGCATCTTTTGCCATTGCGATAAGAGGTATATCAAATCTTTTTATATGAGGAAGCATACGAGTAAGCTCCTCACTCTCCCCACTATAACTAATAGCCAAAAGAGCATCATCTTTCCCAATCATACCAAGATCACCATGCATAGCTTCAGTAGGGTGTAGAAAAAAACTACTAGTTCCTGTACTTGCAAAAGTAGCCGCCATTTTAGAGCCGACAAGTCCACTCTTGCCAACTCCTGTGATGATTAGTTTGCCTTTTAGTTTTGAGATGAGAGAGATGGCATCACTCATCTCATCTGCGATATTTTGAGCAGCAATTTTAAGCTCATTTGCTTCAGTGAGTAGAACTTCTTTAGCTATTTTAGAGTAATCCACTCATCTCTCCCTTACATCAAAAATATCGTTGGTACAATTGTAGGGTATTTTTTCTTTTGTCTAAATATATGTTTTCTTATAACTTGTCTTATAGCATTTTCTATCACTTTTGTCTCTTCTAGCATCTCTGGTTTTGTGTTTATTAAAAATTGATCCAAGATATCTTCCATCTCTTTGGAAAATGCTTTGTCTCTACGGTCAGGTACTATTCCGTATGTTTTTACGATAGGTTTTGATATAAGTTTTTTTGTCTGTTTGTCAATTTGAGCTACTATCATAACAACTCCTGCTTCTGCTAGGTTTTGTCTGTCGTTTACTATGTCATCATCTATCTGTTTGTTCATCTGGTTGTCGATGTAGGTTTTTCCTGTTTTTACAGTTCCTATTCTTTTCATAGATTTTGGAGATACTTCAACTTGATCTCCATCACTCATAAGAAGAATATTTTTAGGATTTACTCCACAAGTGATAGCCGTTTTTTGGTGTTTGTAGATATGGTTGTACTCACCGTGAATAGGGAGAAAAAACTTAGGTTTACAAAGACGAAGCATCAGTTTTTGCTCTTCGATGGCAGCATGACCGCTCACATGAATTTCGCTAAAGTCTTGATATGCTACTTTTGCTCCAGCTTTTATGAGGTAGTTTAAAATTCTTGAAACACTAGCTTCGTTTCCAGGAATCGCTTTTGCTGAGATTATGATTTGATCACTTGGTTTTATTCTAACATGTCTGTGTTCATCTGTTGCCATTCTAAAAAGTGCACTCATAGGCTCTCCTTGGCTTCCAGTTGTGACTATAAGTACCTCTTTATCATTGTATTTGCTAACCTCATGAGGATCTATAAAGATGCGACGATCTAAGTTGACATAACCTAACTCCATCGCAATATCTAAATTTCTCTCCATGGATCTTCCGATAACACATACTTTTCTATTGTGCTTAATTCCGTGTTGGATGGCTTGATAGACTCTATGAACATTTGATGAAAAAGTTGACATAATAACTCTACCAGTTGCATCTTTAAAAATTCTATCAAAAGTTGGTCCAACTGTACTTTCACTCTTTGTAATTCCCTCTCTATATGAGTTGGTACTATCGCTCAAAAGACACAAAACACCTTTTTCACCATAGTGAGCAAATCTATGTAAATCAGTTGGATAACCATCTATTGGAGAGTGATCTATCTTAAAATCTCCCGTATGTATGATAGTTCCAGCTTCTGTTGTAATAGCTAAAGAAGATGCATCTATGATAGAGTGAGTAACATGCATCCACTCGACTTCAAAGTCTCCTATTTTATAAATTTTTCTCTTCTCTACTGGTTTAAAAAATTTTTTCTCTTTCTTCAAGCCGTGTTCATCAAATTTATTTGATAACATTCCAAGAGGTAGAGGTGTTGCATAGATTGGGTATTGAAACTTCTTAAAAAAGTATGCCAATGCCCCAATATGATCTTCGTGTCCATGAGTGATGACTATCGCATCTATCTTATCTTGAATTTTACGAATATAAGAGAAATCAGGAATTAAGATATCAACACCGTGCATGTCTTCTGATGGAAAGCTCATCCCAACATCAATAATTATTGCAGAAGTGCTTGTTTCCATCACCATAAAGTTTCCACCAATTTCGCCGAGTCCCCCAAGAGGTGTTATCTTTATACTTGCATTTGTATGTTGGCTTATTTTGTTGTATGATTGTAAGGCTCTTGAGTGAGCAAGCTTATTTGCTGTGATTGACTCTTTTATGTCAAGTTCCCACTGTTGGTTTCCTAATTTTGCTGAAAATTTTGGTGGACCTTTTCTTTTTGGTTTGTTTCCACTTCTGTTTTGGTTTGGATTTGGTTTGCCTCCTTGTCCTGCTCTTGGATGGTTTGGCTTATGAGCTTGTTTCTGGTTTGGGTTTTCTGGTTTATTTTCTATTTCTTTGCTTTGTGGACGATTTAGTTCAGGTTGTTTTTTATCGTCTTGGTTTTGATTTTCCATTTTTATTTTTTCCTATTATTTTATTTTTTTAAACAATAGGTGATATTTGTCGCTTTTGAGTTGGTGCGGTCTGAAGTTTTCAGGTATCTCTAAATCTTCAAAATATCTAGCTAAATCATCTTTTTTGGCAATCTGCCCAAGATTTTTTTTCAAAGTTTTTCTAGGAGCACAAAAGGCTACTTTTAAAAAACTTTTAAAACGATTTAACTCTTTTTTATCTTGAAAAATTCCTTTTTTGGAACCTTCATCAAGATAGTTTGAAAACTTTGTCAACTTTAAAACTGATGAAACTACTTTTGGCGGAGGGTCAAAACACTCAGACCCAACATCAAAAAGAATTTCTGCTTCACTTATGCTATCTCGAAGGATTGAGAGTGCTGAAAAAGTTTTATCTCCAACTTTGGAGGCAAACTTGAGTGCAACCTCTTTTTGAACCATCACTAAAATACTTTCGCACTTACTATCGTCAAGTGCTTTCAGTATAAGGTTTGTAGCGATATAATAGGGAAGATTTGCGACTATATGATATCTATCTTCATAAAGTGAACTCTCACTCCAACTCTTAAGAATATCCTCACAAATCAACTCTAGCTGTTCATTTTCAATCTCATTCGAAAATGCATCTCTCAGATAACCGCACAACTCTAAGTCAATTTCAAAAGCTGTTACACTCTCACAATGTAATAACAGTCTTTTTGTCAAATCACCTAAGCCAGGCCCAATCTCGACAATTTTTTTGTCATCTTTGGGCATCGCTTGGACGATCTTTTCAAGTATTGACTCATCTTTTAAAAAATTTTGACCAAATTTTTTCTTTGCTCTAATCAATAAACAGACCTTTGTTTGAACTGTATAAAAGTGGGATTATACTTGAAATATGCTTAATTTTTTATTTAATTTATAAAAACTTCGAAAATGTAATTTTTAGTTTCTTTTGATTCTCCAAATTTTACTAAAATCAAACTCTATTTCACACTTTGGTAATTTAAAAGTTGTTTTCTCATCTGAATAATCA
>JAMOMC010000030.1 GCA_027068765.1 Campylobacterales bacterium | reverse complement strand
CTTGATAGTTTTGATGTTGATTATATAGATCTTATAGCTCTTTTATGGCAAACAGGATACTTAACAATAAAAGAGAAGATTTCAGATGAGTTTGGAGTGATATATAAATTAACAGTACCAAACAAAGAGATTCAAATATCTTTAAACTCCCTTATAATTGATTATCTAACTGAACAAAGAGGAGAAAAAATAGCTTATCGTAGAAATCTCTACACTATGTTAAAAGAGAGTAAACTTGATGAAGTTGAAAAAGTTATAAAAACTCTTTTTGCTTCTATTCCATACAATAACTTCACAAATAACCAAATTCAAAACTATGAAGGCTATTATGCTAGTGTCATGTATGCATATCTAGCAAGTTTAGGAGTAGAGACTATAACAGAAGATACAACAAACAAAAACAGAATAGATTTGACACTAAAGTTTAAAGATAGAGTCTATATCTTTGAGTTTAAAGTTGTGGATGAGCCAGAAGGCAAAGCATTGACACAGATAAAAGATAAGAGATATTTTGAAAAGTATCAAGAGTTTGATGAAATCTATCTTGTTGGGGTTGAGTTTTGCAAACAAGAGAGAAATGTATGCGGGTTTGTTTGGGAAAGAGTTTAGAGGGGTTTAATTTAGAGTATTGCTTTTTTAATCTCCAAAGCTATCTCTTTTGGGCTTTTATTTTCAACATTTATAACAATATCTGCAACTTTTTTATACTCTTTAACTCTTTGTTTATAAAGCTCTTTTGCCATCTCTTTGGATCTAAAAAGTGGTCTTTTGGCTAGTTTTCTTTCAGCATTTGGATGCTCTACTATTCGTTTGAAAATCTCAGAAAAAGATGAGTCTAAAAGTATGATAGTTCCAACTTTTTTAAGATTTTTTACCTTGTAAAATCCACCTCCTGTTGAGATGATAGAGTTTTTGACATTTTTTTTTAGCCAAGATGCACACATCTGCTCTTTTTCTCTAAAATACTCCTCTCCTTCATTTTCAAATATCTCTTTAATTTTTCGATTTTCTAAACTCTCTATAAGGTCATCACTATCAACACAAAAAGTTTCAAACTCTTTTGCATAAGCTCTTGCAACTGTTCCTTTTCCAACACCCATAAAACCAATTAATACGATATTTTTCACTAATCTAAATCCTCATCACTCTTTTTCTTTTTTGCCTCAAGTATAAGCTGAGTTCCTTCAAAATCAAAAAACTCTCTAAGTTGATTTACAAGATACCGTTTATAACTAAAATGAAGAGCTTTTGGTCTATTCATGATTAGTGCAATTCGTGGTGGCTTTATGTCAAACTGTGTTGCAAAATAGATTTTGACTAACTTTCCTTGGTCTGAGGGCATATGATGTCTTGAATTTGCAATTTTCATAATCTCATTTAATTTTGATGTTGGGATTCTCTTTGAGTAGTTTGCGTAAACTTCTAAGATTTTATCATTTACTTTATGAACCCTTTTTCCAGATAGTGCTGAGAGAGTTATGATAGGAGCATATGAGAGAAACTTAAATCTATCTCTTACATTTTGTACACTTTTTTCATATGAGTAGTGTGCTTCATCCCATTTGTTTAAAACAATCATAGCCCCTAACTCAAACTTATCTATAAGATGTGCTATCTTTTCATCAAGCTCTTTAAACTCTTCACTTGCATCTAAAACTAGTAAAACCACATCTGCACTCTCTAGCATCTTTTGAGTTCTTTGAAGTGCATGTTTTTCAATACCTCCAATTTTCCCTCGTTTTCTAATACCAGCAGTATCTACAAAAGTTATAAGTTTATCACCATAATGCATAGTCTCATCAACAGGGTCTATCGTAGTTCCAGCTACATCACTAACAATGGATCTATCTTCTCCTAAAAGAGCATTTAAAAGTGAGCTTTTACCAACATTTACTCTTCCGATAATTGCTACTTTTATCTCATTGTTCTCCTCTTCTTTTGTATCTTGTATCTTTTCAAACTCTACTAAATCTTCAAGTGAAAAATCATCATCCTCTTGAAGTTCTAACTCATTAGATTTTTCTTCGGGCATGTTTGCATCTATCCAATTTATAAGTTTTTTTGTTCCACGATTATGAGAGACTGAGATAAAAAACATCTCTTTTGCACCAAAAGAGCTAAACTCCCACCCCATTTGCTCTTCAGATTTGTCATTGTCTAGTTTATTTACAACAAGGGCTAGTTTAGGTATGGATTTTTGAAGTTCATAAAAAAACTTTTTATCTTCATCATTTGGCAAAGTTTTTCCATCTACTATATATAAAACGATGTCAGATAAAAGAGCGGTTTTGAGTGATTTTTTCTTTACAGTTGTAAAAAGTTCACTACTCTCATCAAGTCCTCCCGTGTCTATAAGTAGGGCTTTTTTATGGTTTATAAAAACTTCTGCTTTTTTAATATCTCTGGTTGTGCCACTCACATCAGAAGTGATAGCATCCCACTGTCTTGAAATTCTGTTAAATAGAGAACTTTTACCGACATTTGGTTTGCCGATAAGTGCAATTTTGATCATATAATATTCTTTTTTAGTGACAATATATCTAAACCTATTTAAAAAGAAATAAATCAGTATACTTTTGTACAATGTTAAACTAGAATTAAAGGCATAGAAGATGAAAATTATTATATTGCTTGTTATATTTATAACTTCTCTTGTGAGTAGTGATTATAATATTAAAGCAAAGTATGAGATAACTTATGGAATTTTAGGAAGTATTGGAGATGCAACTGCAGATTTAAGGGTTGAAAAAGGTACTTACAAGATAAAATTACAAGCAAAAGCAAGAGGTTTTGTAAAGATACTAAGCAAAAGCAGAGTAGAGACTCATGAGAGTACTGGAATTGTTAAAGATGGGAGATTTTTACCTACAATTTTTATAAGTAGTAAAAAAAGAGGTAGTAAAACAGATATAAAAAGGTACCTATTTGACCATGATAAAAAGTTTGTAAAACTTTTACAAACAACAATTCGTGGAGATAAGAAGGTTGATACAAAGTCTATCTTGCCATATTTTGCTAAAGATGATATTTTGACACTATTTTTTAATCTGAAATATTTTATAGGAGAGGATTATAAGCCAAAAAATGGACAAAAACTTTTTGCAGTTGGAGCAAATAAAAAAAATGGTGAAGTTTTACTATACAAAGCTGATAGTAAAATGTATAAAGATCTTTTAAAAGAGTTTAAAAAGAGTGAACACCCTTTGGTTGTAATCTTAAATCAAAGAATTTTTGCAAGCCAAAAAGGTGAGATGATTATAGATTTAAATAGTGATGGTATCTGCACATCAGCTCTTTTAAAAGATGTTGTGATGTTTGGAGATATTAGAGGTGAGTTAGTGAGTTTAAAACAGGAGAAAAATTGATATTAATAGCAGGACCTTGTGTCATAGAGAGTCGTGACAATTTGATGAGAATTGCCGAAAATCTTAAAAAATACGAGCAGATGGAAGATATAGAGTTTTACTTTAAAGCAAGTTTTGATAAAGCAAATAGAACTTCTTTGGAGAGTTTTAGAGGTCCTGGATTAGAGCTTGGTTTAAAACTTCTGCAAGATGTGCAAAAAGAGTTTGGATTTAAACTTCTTACAGATGTACATGAAGTAGCTCAAGTAAAAGCAGTAGCAGAGGTTGTAGATGTGCTTCAAATTCCTGCTTTTTTATGTCGTCAAACAGATCTTTTGGTAGAGGCTGCAAGAACAAAAAGAGTTGTAAATGTCAAAAAAGGTCAATTTATGAACCCAGCAGATATGGAGTACTCAGCACTTAAAGTTTTAAAAACTAGAGGTTATGATGAAGCAACTTATGAAAATAGCCAAAAAGCTAGATTGTGGCTTACTGAAAGAGGTAGTAGTTTTGGATATGGAAATTTAATTGTTGATATGAGAAGTCTTCTTATAATGAGAGAGTTTGCACCTGTTATTTTTGATGCAACTCATGCTGTTCAGATGCCAGGAGGGGCTGGTGGGAAAAGTAGCGGAAAAAGAGAGTTTGTAGCTCCTTTAGCAAGAGCTGCTGCTGGGGTTGGCGTGGATGGTTTTTTCTTTGAGACACATTTTGATCCGAGTATTGCTCTTAGTGATGGGGCAAATATGTTGAAGTTTGATGAGCTTTACTCTACTGTAAATACTATTCTAGCTATACAGCATCTTTAATATTAAAATAGTTAAGTTTTTCATACATATAATCAAATATTTTTAATATTTTTGCTACAATTGTAAAAATTATTAAAAATAGTTGGTAGGTTATATGAAAAAACGGATAAGTATTATTAGTACATTTGTAATTAGTATGTCTATAACTATGATTTTTTTTGTTTTGGTTGTTTTGGGTTTGAGATTTAATCAGTACTTTGCTTCAGGTGAAAATGAACAGATAAATTCAAATTTCTTTTCAAATATTAGTAATCTAGAGTTATTTGCTATCATTGGTGCTGCTCTTTTGATGAGTATGCTGGTCATAAGATACTTAGCTTCAAACATAAAAGCAAATATAAATAAATTTAGTCAACACTTTTACAATGCTGCTCACAATGGGGAGATGATAGATGAGGAGAGTTTAAGTTTTAAAGAGTTTGCAACTTTAGCTCAAAGTGTTAATCACATGATAAGAAGAGCAAATGAAGATAAAAAACGATTAGAATTCAACGAAAAATATCTCCAAGCAGTATTAGATGCACAAAAAAATATCGTTATAGTTCAATCACAAGGTGAGATAGAGAGTGCAAATTTGGCATTTTTAAATTTTATGCATGTTGAAAATTTGCAGGAGTTTAAAAGTAAAAATAGTTGTATAAGTGATTTTTTTCTTGAAGGAGAAGAATTTTTAAGTAAAAGTATCGATTGGGTTACATATATCTTAAAAAATAATCTTATGAATCATAAAGTAAAGATACTAAGTAACAATAAAGAAGTTATCTTTTCTATTAGTGCGAACTTGGTAAAAATCGGAGATATTAATAGTAAAGTTGTTATCACATTTAATAATATTTCTGAATTAGAAAATCAGAAAAATGAATTAGAGCATCAGAAAGATGAATTAGAAGACCAGAAAAATGAGATAGAAAAAGTTTCTTTACAAGATTCATTGACAAAAATTGCAAATCGTATGAAATTTGATATAGCACTAGAGAGTCAAATTGAGATGACAAAACGCTACAATCATAATTTTTGTCTGATTTTATTTGATATAGATAATTTTAAATCTATAAATGATACATATGGACACCAAGTTGGAGATAATATACTTGTAGAGATGGCAAAGCGTATTAAAAATGCTATGCGAAAAAGTGATACATTTGCAAGATGGGGTGGAGAAGAGTTTGCGATAATCTTACCACAATCAAGAATTAAAACAGCTGTTAAAATTGCAGAGAAACTCCGCTTAATAATTGCTGATGAAGTTTTTGAAGATAGTTTAACTATAACTTGTAGCTTTGGTGTATGTCAGTATAAAAAATCTTATGAACTAAAAGATTTAATAGAGTGTGTAGATAAAAAACTCTACTTTGCTAAAAGTGAAGGAAAAAATCAAGTTCAATATTAGAGATGCCCTTAACCACAATTATAGTAAAATGAAGTAAATAACACTTTAAGGTACTAAAATTTATGTTTGAGATGGTAATCGGATTAGAAGTTCATATACAGTTAAATACAAAAACAAAAATATTCTGTTCATGTGAGACCTCGTTTGGTCAAAGAGAAAATGTCAATGTCTGCCCAGTTTGTCTAGCACTTCCAGGGGCTCTTCCAGTTTTAAATATAGAGGCAGTTAAAAAAGCGATTCGTTTAGGAAATGCTGTAAATTCTACTATTCATAAAAAATCAATTTTTAATAGAAAAAATTATTTTTATCCAGACTTACCAAAAGGGTATCAAATATCTCAATTTGAGATACCTATAGTTGAGGGTGGTGAACTTGTTTTGGATTTTGAAGATGGAGAGCATAAAACCATAGGAATTACAAGAGCTCACCTTGAAGAAGATGCAGGAAAAAATATCCACAAAGGTGATGAGAGTTTTGTCGATTTAAATAGAGCAGGAACTCCACTTTTGGAGATAGTGAGTGATCCTGATATGAGAAGTGCTAAAGAGGCTATTTTGTATCTTAAAAAACTTCACTCAATTGTAAGGTATCTTGACATATCAGATGCAAATATGCAAGAGGGCTCGTTTAGATGTGATGTAAATATCTCCATAAGACCAAAAGGGGATGAGAAACTTTACACTAGAGTTGAGATTAAAAATATGAACTCATTTAAGTTTATTCAAAAAGCCATTGAGTATGAATTTACTCGCCAATGTGAAGCTTGGGAAGATGGAGTTTATGAAGATGAAGTCTACCAAGAGACAAGATTATTTAATACAAACACCGGTGAGACTAAAAGTATGCGAGGCAAAGAAGATAGTGCAGAGTATAGATACTTCCCAGACCCAGACTTGATGCCAGTTATATTAACAGATGAGATGATTGAAGAGGGTAAAAATATACCAGAACTTCCAGATGAAAAAAAGAGTAGACTTGTGAGTGAATATGGCATAAAAGAGTATGATGCTAGTGTAATTACTTCGAGTGTTGATATGGCTCATTTTTTTGAGACGATGATAAAAGAAGGAGCAGGGGCGAAGATTAGTATAACTTGGTTGACTGTTGAGCTTCAAGGACGATTTAAAGGTGATATAGATATAACTAGCTCCCCAGTTAGTGCTGTAAAATTAGCTACTGTTGTTAAGAGAATTGAAGATAGCACTATCAGTGGAAAAGCTGCAAAAGAGGTTCTTGATTTTTTGATGGATGAGGATTTAGAGGTAGATGCGGTTATCGAAAAACTTGGGTTAAAACAGGTCTCTGATGATGGTGCTATAATGGCTATTATTGATGAGATTATATCTGTAAATGAAGATAAAGTACAGCAGTACAAAGATGGCAAAGATAAACTTTTTGGCTTTTTTGTAGGACAAGTTATGAAAGCTAGTAAAGGAAGTGCAAATCCTGCAAAAGTTAATGAACTTTTGATTAAAAAATTAAAAACATAAGAAGTATTAGATGGCAACAAAAGAGTCGTTAGTTAAGTTTGCATACTCTTTAAGCTCATCTAAAAAGTATAAATCTTTTAAGAGAGATGTTTGGGAAGTTTTAGAAGATTTAGACTCTCTCAAAAAGAGAAAATTTGATTTTTTTATGATAATTTTGGTGCTTGTCACTATCTTTATCATGATTTATGAGATAAAACATTATGTTCCTCCTTATATCTATGCGATTGAGATTATTGCTATTATTGTCTTTATCATTGAGTGGCTTGGGAGATTTTGGGTTAGCTCTGATTTTCATCAGATGATTATACAAAAGTATGAACAGACTCAACTTAGAAGTAAAAAATCTAGCACTTGGGTGCTTTTAAAGGGTGCTTTGATAAAGAAACTTGGGTTTGTCTTCTCTCCCATGTCTATAATTGATCTTTTGGCAATACTTCCTTTTTATAGACCGCTTAGAATACTTCGATTTTTTCTACTTTTTAGGCTTTTTAAAATTTTTAGATATACACAAAATATGAACTTTTTGTTTAAAGTTTTTGTTGAGAAAAAGTTTGAGTTTGTCACTCTTATCATTCTTTTCTCATTTTTAGTCTTTTTTGCTTCAACTATAATTTATGTTTTTGAAGGGAGTGGTGAAAATGATAATATAAACTCATTTTATGATGCTATCTATTGGGCTGTTGTAACCATAACAACTGTTGGTTATGGAGATATATCTCCTAGTACTTCTGAGGGGCGGTTTGCGACTATGCTTCTAATCATTAGCGGGCTTGGTATTTTAGCTTTTACAACTTCAATTGTGACAACGGCGATGACAGAAAAACTAGAGCAGATTAAAGAGAACAATATCTTAACTCAAGCTTCAAAATTAAAAGATTTTGTCTTGATTTGTGGTTATGGAAAGATGGGAATGGTTTTTGCTGAGGAGTTTAAAGAGGCTAAAGAGAATTTTGTGATTGTTGATATTGATAGTGAAGCGATATTTAAAGCAAATGAGAAGAACTATTTGGCACTTCGTCAAGATGCATCTGACCCACAAGCTTTAGAAGAGTTAAATATAAAAAATAATGCAAAGTATGTTTTAGCTATGACAAATGATGATGCACTAAATCTCTCTATTATTCTATCAGTAAAATCAATCGCACCAAACTTGGATATAATTGCAAGAGCAAATGCAGCCCAAAGTAAAAAGAAGTTCAAAATTGCTGGTGCTTCGAGAGTACTTTTTCCTTATGAGATGGCTAGTATTGCAACTATTGAATATCTTTCTCAACCCTCAGCTTATAGTGCGATAAATATAATTTTACAAGAGAAACTTAAGCCAATTGCAGATGAAGTTGAGATATTTTTAGATGAAAAAACTTCTACACAAGTTATCAAAAAAGAGTTAATTGACTCTTTTGGACTTAAACTTTTGGGAGTAGCTAAAAAAGGAGATGCAAAAGAGTTTATCTTTAACTCTAAAAAGTCTGAAATAGTTGTGGAAAATTTGGATGTTTTGATTTTGATTGGGCATAGTGATGATATTGCATCTTTTAAAAATGCTTTGATAAAAGGATAGAGATGCACAAAATGATTATATATGGTTATTCAAAATTAGCAAAAGAGATAGCTAAAACATTGCAAAAACAAAAAGAGAATTTTATAATTGTTGAGAGTGATGAGATGAGTATAAAACTAGCAAAAGAGGATGGTTATACCGCTTTTGTGAGTAATTTAAACAAAGATGAAAATTTGATAAACTCAGGTATCACAAAAGGAGTTAATACACTTTTTTGCATGAGTGAAAACTCTAATAATAATCTTTTTGTAACCCTCTCAGCTAGAGCATTAGATAAAAATTTAAAGATTATCTCACTATCCTCTTCTAAGCAAAGTGATAAAAAGATGCTCTTAGCTGGTGCAAATAAAGCTATAAACCCTTATGAAATAGGATCTCAAAGACTGTTTCGTTATCTTAGAAAGCCTATAATTTTTTCAGTTTTAGATAAGATACTTTTTTCAAATACAAAGATAAAATTTGGTGAGATTAAGCTAGAAGAGAGTTCAAATATCATTGGGATGAAACTTAGTGAAATTGAAAAGAGTTCAAAATTAAATATCATTGTGATTGGATTAGAGAGCGAAAATCGTTTTATATTTGATATTCATAGAATTAACTATTTTGTTAAAAAAGATGATGTTATAGTTGTTATGGGAGATGTTGAAGATATAGAAAAACTAAAAGAAGAGCTTATGTAGAGTCAACTTTTAATCTATAAACTCATTAGAAGTATTAAAAGATGGTTTTTTATTAAATATCTACCTCTTTTTTAAATTGCTGTAACCACTGTGAGTTTTCTTCTATAACATTACTCTGATTTTTCAAGATATTAAGTTCAATACTCTCCAGCTCTTCAAGTGTAAGATACTCTAATACATAAGGAGAAATCTCCATCTCTCCATCATATACTTTTAAAAGCTCTTCTATCTCTTTTAGTTTTTTCTCTTTTTCATTCATATTAATTTTCTTTTTTGTAATTGTTTTCCAAATCCCCAATTCTCTTTTGCATCATCTATCTCTTTTTTATCTATATTGATAACCATAAAATCTTCTTTTTCACCAAGTGTACTCTCAATTTGACCATCAGGATTTACAATATAAGTGTTTCCGTAAAATTTCCATAAACTTCCCTCATTGTCATCATATTTTCCAACACGATTAACTCTAAGAATATAGATATTATTTAAAAAGGCTCTTGTTTTTAAGACTTCATTCCATCTTTGATTTGAGCCAAAAGTTGAAACAGAAGGAAGAAGAACAATATCAACATTTGCACGACTAAACTCTAGCCAGATAGGATCAAAATGCATCTCAAAACCACAGATTGCCCCAAAAGTAAAACCCTTATGAGAAAAGATCATAGGTTTAATAGAGTTATTTGCAATATTATCAAAATAACTATCTTCATTCCAATGATCAAAATCTATTAAAAATTCTTGATTTACAAATTCACTCCCTTCATGTGAGAATTTTCCTAAACATTTATATATTTTATCCTCATCTACTATTATGATAGGTGCGATTATTATGAGATTATAATTAATCGCAAATTGCTCTAGGGCTTCAATTTTATGTTTTGACTGCTCTTTTATCATATATTTTGGCATCTTTACAAGCTCTTTAAAAAAGCTATTTAGCACATATTCACCAAGGATTGCTATATCTGCACCTTCATTGTAGCATTTGCTAAAATAATCATCAAGTTTAGAGTTACTTAAAGGTAGTGTTGAGAGCTGAAGTGCCGCAATTTTCATCACTCTATCTCTTCTTCTTTATCACTTTTTTGATACTCTAAAAACTCTAGTTTTGCATTTTCTAAAAGTTCTCCAGCCTCTTTAAGCTCTGAAATCCCCTCTTTATAAAGTGCAATACTATCACTTAAAGTTATTTCAGGGTTCATTAATTTTTCTAAAATAGTTTTTGATTTTTCAATCTTCTTTTCAAAACTAATCTCTTTCATCTATCTCTCCTTTAAAGCTTCTTTTACTATATGAGAAAATTTATCTATCTCAACTAAAAATGCATCATGACCGTAACTACTCTCAATCTCTATATATTTTGACTGTTTGCTTTTCCCGATTTCACACATAGTTTGATGAATTGTCTTCATCTCACAAGGTAAAAAAAGAAGATCACTAGAAAATGAAATCAGTGTCAAGTTTGATTTAATTTCTGATAAAGAGTCCTCTAATGAATCAAAATTTCTTCTTGCATCAAATATATTTATCGCTTTTGTAATATATAAAAAACTAAGCGGATCAAACCAATTAACAAAATTTAAACCATTATAGTCTAAATACCTTTCAACCTCAAATCTACCAAATAGTTCATACAAGCCATCTGTACTAACATAGTCTCTTGCAAATTTTTTTTCCATCGTATCAGGACTTAGGTAACTTATATATCCACACATTCTTCCAATTGACAATCCTGCAAGACCAGAGTTTTTAATCTCTTTTGGATCATACATACCATCTTTAAAAAGAGGATCATTTATAACAGCTTCCCTTGCTACCTTATTAAAAGCGATAGCCCATGGGGATGTGGCATAAGTTGAAGCTAATATGATATGTTTAGATGCAAAGTTTGGATGTTCAATTGCAAAACATAGAGCTTGCATACCTCCCATTGATCCACCTATAATTGCTAAAGCTTTATGAATTCCTAAACGATCATATAGAATTCTTTGAGCTCTTACCATATCTGTAACAGTAATAACTGGAAATTTTAGACGATAAGATTCAGATGATGGATGTTTAGGACTTAAAGGTCCAGTTGATCCAAAACAGCTACCTATGACATTGACGCAAATTACAAAAAATTTATCTGTGTCAATTGGTTTAGAAGAACCAATCATTCCATCCCACCAGCCTGCTTTTCTATCACCTTCATAAGTTCCAGCCGCATGGTGGCTGCCTGTCAAGGCATGAGTTACAATGACAACATTTGATTTATCAGAGTTTAACTCTCCATATGTTTCATATATTAATTCATAAGGCTCTAGTATTCGTCCACTCTCTAAATAGAGTGGACTTGTGAATTTTTCTACTTTTGTTGTAATTTTCAATTAAGCCTCAACCTTGTGAATGATAGTTTGGAGCCTCTTTAGTGATAGTAACATCGTGAACATGACTCTCTTTTAATCCAGCAGAGGTTATCTCAACAAATTCAGCTTTTTCTTGAAATGTTAAAATATCCTTTGCTCCAACATACCCCATTGAAGCCCTAAGACCTCCGATAATTTGATGTATAACTGTACTCATCTTGCCACGATATGGAACCATCCCCTCAATTCCTTCAGGAACAAGCTTATCTACAGCTGTTCCTTCTTGAAAATATCTATCAGTACTACCTTTATTCATAGCTCCAATACTTCCCATGCCACGGTAAGTTTTGTATTGTCTGCCTTGATAAGTTATAGCCTCTCCAGGACTCTCTTCAGTACCAGCTAATAAACTTCCAATCATTACACTACAAGCTCCAACAGCAAGTGCTTTTGCAACATCTCCAGAGTATTTAATACCACCATCAGCAATTACAGGTATTCCAAATATATTTGCCTCTTTTGCACAACTCTCAATTGCTGTAATTTGTGGCATACCAACACCTGTAACTATTCTTGTGGTACAGATACTTCCTGGACCTATTCCAACTTTTATACCATCAGCACCAGCTTCTACCAATGCCCTAACAGCTTCTGGGGTTGCTACATTCCCTGCAATTATCTCTATATCAAATTTACTTTTTATCTCTTTTACAGTATCTATAATTCCTTTTGAGTGCCCGTGAGCAGAGTCTAAAACTAAAACATCTACACCAGCTTTTATCAAAGCTTCAGCCCTATCAATTTGCCCAACCCCAATAGCAGCACCAACTCCCAATCTCCCATATCTATCTTTATGAGAGTTTGGAAAATCTCTTCTTTTTTTAAGATCTTTTATGGTGATAAGACCCGCAAGAGTACCATCACTATTTACAAGTGGGAGTTTTTCAATTTTGTGTTTTTGAAATATTATCTCAGCATCATCTAAAGATATTCCGTGAAGAGCAGTTATAAGAGGTGCTTTTGTCATAAGAGCTTCAACTTTTTGGGAAAAATCACTTTCAAATCTTAGATCTCTATTTGTTAATATGCCAACAAGTTTATTGTTGTCATCAACTACTGGAAAACCAGATATTCTATACTCAAACATTAAGTCATTTGCATCTTTTATCGTATCATAGGGTTTTAAGTGAATTGGTTCATTTATGATGCCACTCTCACTTTTTTTCACACGACTCACCTCTTTTGCTTGAGATTTTGTATCCATGTTTTTATGGATAATTCCGATGCCTCCCAATCTTGCCATCTTGATAGCAGCTTTATGCTCGGTGACTGTATCCATGGCGGCTGAGACTATCGGTATATTTAGGGAGATATTTTTTGTGAGTTTTGATTTTATATCTACCTCTTTTGGTAAAACCTCAGAGTAGCAAGGAATTAATAGTACATCTTCAAATGTTAATGCTTTTTCTCTAATATTCATCTTTTTCCTTATTTCAAAATATTTTCTAAGCTTAAAGCACCATCAAAAAGAGTCTGTTCATCAAGTGATTTTGCTATAAATTGACCGCCTATTGGTAAGTTTGTGCTACTTTTTCCAATAGGAACAGAGATCGATGGAAGTCCTGCTAAGTTAATGGCAATAGTATAAATATCACTTAAATACATCTCTAAAGAATCTTTTTTACTTCCAAATTCAAATGCAGGAGTAGGGGATACTGGGGTAAATATAAGATCAGCCTCTTTGAAAATTTCATCAAATTGCTCTTTTATAAGATGTCTTGCTTTTTGTGCTTTGATATAATAAGCATCATAATATCCACTACTTAAAACAAAAGTACCTAGTAAAATTCTTCTTTTTACTTCATCTCCAAAACCTTCACTTCTAGTTTTTAGATACATCTCCTTTAAGCTTGTTGCATCTGCTCTATTTCCATATCTAACACCATCATATCTGCTAAAATTTGCACTAGCTTCAGCTGAGGCTAGGATATAGTAGGCTGAGATGTCGTATTTTGAATTTATCATCTCTTTGTAGATAATTTTGTGACCTGCATCTTCTAATGCTTTTATGGCATCTTGGTTTACTTTTTTTACCTCTTTAGAAGCTTCTTGGAGATAGTTTTCAATTACTGCGATAGTTAGCTTTTTATCTGTATTTAATTTATCACTTACTTTTTGATGTTCAATGTTTAAACTTGTTGAATCTTTTGGTTCATACCCTGCTAATATATCATATAAAATTGCTGCATCTTCAACATTTTGGGTAATCGGACCAATTTGGTCAAGTGAGCTAGAGTAGGCTGACAGACCGTAACGACTAACTTTTCCGTAAGTTGGCTTCATCCCAACACAGCCACAAAATGAAGCAGGTTGACGAATACTACCACCAGTATCACTCCCCAAAGCTGCAATAGCAATTCCAGCCGCAACTGCGGCAGCACTTCCTCCGCTACTTCCTCCAGGTACACAATTTGGGTTGTGGGGATTTTTTGTTTTTCCATAAAATGAAGTCTCAGTAGAACTTCCCATGGCAAACTCATCCATGTTAGCTCTTCCAAATGGTGATAGATTATTTGCTAACATCTTCTCAATAACTGTTGCATTATAAGGTGCGGTGTAACCTTGGAGGATATTTGAACAACAAGTGATATTCCAATTTTCAACTTGTATGTTGTCTTTGATAGCGATTGGAACACCTGTACCATAATCGTTAATTTCGCTATTTGTCAACTGCTCAACATAAGCACCTAAATCTTTTTTTTCTTTTATCTTTTTGGCTAAATCTTGTTTTAGAGTTACTATCTCTTGTGGTGAGAGCTTTAAAGCATCTTTAAGTGTTGTCACTATTTCCCCTGAATTTTGTTTGATATGAATTTTATCTATTTTATCCAATCTTTGATAAAAGTTTTTATCGATTAAAGTAATTTAAATAGTAGTTATTATATAATAGTTTTAAGTTTAAGGAAATATTATAAGGATAAAAATGAAATTAAGTAAGGTAAAAGCTACAGTAGGTTTAAGTTTGGTGACTATATTGATTATGAGTGGGTGTGGGGGAGATTCTAGTTCAGACACGACTGCACCTACATTTACTTCACCGTCACAAGTAGAGGTAAATGAAGAAACACAACTAAATCACATAGTTAAGGCAACAGATGCTAGTGGAAGTGTTAGTTATAGTAAAAATGGTGGAGCTAATGAGGGTTTTTTTGAAGTAGATGCAACATCTGGTGTTTTAACATTTTTAGCCCCAGATGTACAAGAGGATACAAACTATGAAGTTAGTATAAAAGCAACAGATAAGTTTGACAACAATAAAACACAACTTATCACAGTTACTATAAAAAATGTTTTAACAGCTGATATAATCTCGCCTATATTTACTTCAGCATCTGAGTTAAATGTTACTGAAAACATAGTATTAAACCATACTCTAGTTGCAACAGATGCTAGTGGAAATGTGAAGTTTAGTAAAGATGCAACAGGAGAAAATGGGACACTTTTTACACTCTCTCAAGATGGTATTTTAGTTTTTTCTACCCCTGCTGTTGATGAGGATATGGATTATCAAATCAAAGTTAAAGCTGAAGATTTAGCTGGTAATACTAAAACACAAGAGATTACAATTTCGGTAAAAGAAGCAGGAGAGATCACTAATAGAGCGATTATGCCTATGGATACTGAGGGGCTATTTCTAAGAGATAGTGATAAAAATACTGTTTTAAATACAAAAACAGGTTTTATATGGGAAGATACTATTGCAAATGACGATAATGTTACTTTTGCACAAGCTAAAGCTCATTGTGAAGGGTTAAAAAGTAGTAAATTTGCTGGTATGGATGATTGGAAACTACCAAGTCGTGCTGATCTTTTTAAACTTGTTGATTATAGTACAGGTATAGGTAACTTTGTAGATGATGAATTTGTAAATAGTGCATCAGGTGCTTACTGGAGTGCGGAAGAGGATGGTAACAATACTTGGGCAGTTATATATGCTGGAGGAACAGGAGATTTTAGAGTTCCTAAAACATTAGCACAATCTTTAGAACATGGCATTAGATCTGCATATGTTAGATGTGTTAGCGGTGATTATCAGCCAGCT
>JAMOMC010000029.1 GCA_027068765.1 Campylobacterales bacterium | reverse complement strand
TATGCATAGCATCTACCGTAATAACACAATTTTTAAGTTTTAAAGAATCAAGTAGTTTTAACAAGGCTGGAATCTCATTACTTTTATCATCTACTTGAACTTGTGCTAATGTGATTTTCTCCTCAGACAAAAAAAGTGAAACAATATGTCTTGCTTTTTCATTTTTTATCTTATTGGTTGAACCTCTCATGGTTTTCCCATCTGCTGATACAATATTTAGTTTAGATGTTTGATTATCTTGTGCTATTAAGTGTGACCAATCTTCAAAAAGTTTATCTAATGCGTCAATGTCTATATTTAAAAACACATTTCGTATTGTATTCGCTACTGGTGTTATAAACCCATGTCCTAAAACACCTTTTAACTCTCTTTTTTTAGATTTAATCCACATCTCCATATCTACATACCCATTGGCTCCCGCCAATAGTGCTAGAAGTGACATAAACATCACCTCTCCTACATTGAATTTTATTTGTTTACATTTCCGATAATCTGGTAACCCTTTGAACTCTTCTAGTAACTGTGCCATCTTTAACCTTTTTTACTAAAATACTTCTTTTTGGCTTAGTTTTGCATTACCATAGCTGGGGAGGACATTTTTGGGCAAGAGGGTATTTTTGTGTTACAGCAGGGACGGTAACAAAAGAGATGATATAAAAATATATTGAACATCATTTTGAACCAAAAATTGATGATAGTTTTCAAGTGGACTAATGGCACGGGTTTTTAAAGTGTTATACTAACACACCATCTTTAGATGGTGTGTTAGTATTAAGCTGTCAATAATTTAGACTCTAAAGGAGAAAAATTGTTACAAAAAGTATCATGAAGTGGTGGAATTAAAAAATCTGATTTAATGGTCTTGAAAAAAGGGTACATAATACTTGATGATTTACAATAAAAATATACATTTAAGTTTTAATTTTATTAACCCACTCATCCAAAGTTTTTTCAAATCCAATACCACAAGAGTTATAAAACTTTAACTCTTGTGCAAGATATTTTTGCTCTATCCAGCCTCCAGTATCATGAGGATAGAGATAGCCTTTAGGGCTTGGGCTTTTTAAGTTGTCTGGTACTTCTAGTTTTTCTTCATTTTCTACATATTTTTGTACGGCATTTATAGCTTTATAGGCAGAGTTTGATTTTGGAGAAGATGCTAGATAGATGACACATTGGGAGAGGATTATACGGCTCTCTGGATAGCCTATTTTTAAAACAGCTTGCATTGTTGAGTTTGCTAAGTTTAGGGCATTGGGGTTTGCATTTCCTATATCTTCGCTTGAGAGTATTACAAGTCGTCTTGCTATAAAATCTGGACTTTCACCTCCATCAATAAGCCTTGCTAGATAGTAAAGAGCGGCATCTATATCGCTTCCTCTTATGCTTTTTATCATCGCACTTGCTAAGTTATAGTGTGTATCATCGCTACTAACTCCATCTTTTAACATAGTTGGGCGGAGGGATTTTAGGTTTTTTAGTGTTATGTGTTTATCTACTTTGGTAGCAAACTCTAAGAGATTTAAAAGAGCTCTGCTGTCTCCACCTGATGAGCCAAGGAGATAATCTTTTGCATCTTGGTCTATGGTAAAATTAACCTCTGTTTGCACCCTTTTTAGTAAAATTTCCAAATCTTCTAGCTTAAGTGATTTAAACTCAAACAGCATTGAACGAGAGCGAATTCCAGCGGTCAAAGAGAAGTAGGGGTTTTCAGTTGAGGCTCCTATGATGATAGCATCGTTGTTTTCCATCGGTATCAAAAGAACCTCTTGTTGAGTTTTGCTTAGGCGATGTACTTCATCTATAAAAATTACAGGCTTTAAAAATGAGTCTTTATGTGTTGCAAATATTTTTCTAAATTGCTCTACTTTTAAACTTGTTGCATCTAGTATATAAAAAGGTGCATCTAACTCTTTTGCAACTATTTTTGCCATAGTAGTTTTACCAGTTCCAGGAGGTCCGTAAAAAAAAGAGTGAGGTATGTTTTTGTTTTTTAAAAGTTTAAAAAAAGCCGAATTTTCACTACAAAGATGGTCTTGCCCTAGAAGATCCTCTATCTTTTGTGGTCTAAAAACTTTGCTTAGATTATCCATCTTGGTGTTGTTTGTTTATCCCTTGTAAAAATGTATGAAGACTATGATACTCAGTTTTACTCAAAAATCTCATCTTCCCTGGAGCTATATCCAGACTAACTCCTCCAAACTCAACTCTTTTAAGATCCATAACTTCTGAGTCATAATATCCAAAAAATCGCCTTAATTCTCTATTTTTACCCTCTGTAATAGAGACTTTTAATTTAGAAAAATTTTGGTCATCTTTTTGAATTTTATACCATAAAAACGGCTTAAAATCCATCGAAACTATTTTACTTTTCTCATGAGCCCCTTTAGTCGCAAACTCTGCACTAAGTCCCTCTCTCATGCCGTTTTCTATAGCTTGTGTAACTCTGCCTTTGATTTTAAGATAGTAAACTCTCTCAAGATTACTTGTCATCAAAGCTGTTGCAACATCTGGAGCATCTGTTAAAAGTACCAACCCCTCACTAGCAAAATCAAGCCGCCCAATTGGGATAAAATGGTGATACCTTTTAGATAGATTGTCATATATGGTTTTTCTTCCACGATCATCTTTTTTGGTGACTAACTCACCTTTTAGCTTGTTGTAAACGATAACTGTAAACTCATTTTTAGGATGCATGAACCTATCGTGAATATAAACTTTATCACCTTTTCCTACCTGTGTTGCAAGATTTGTAATAACTTTGTCTTTCATCTTGACTTTGCCCTGCTTTATAAGCTCATCTGCTTCACGACGAGAGTATTTACTGTTGTGTGAGATGTATTTGTTTAATCTTGTGCCTTCGTTCATTTTATACCTGCTTCCACGAGATCGTGAATGTGCAAGACTCCTTTTATTTTTTTATTTTCATCTGTAACTACAAGATGTTGCATCTTATGCTCTTCTATCAGTTTCAATGCAGAACTTGCGAGCATATTTTCATCTGTGATATATTTTGGCTTTTTGCTTGCATACTTGATAGAGTCTGCATCCATTGAAAAATCATCTCTTAAAAGTGCTCGCCTTAAATCTCCATCGCTCAAAACCCCTTGTAAAATTCCATCTTCTGCTATCAAAACATTTCCCAATCGCCCCTCACTCATGATAACAATCGCATCTTTTAGAGCTGTTTTTGCAGAGACTATTGGAAGGTTTGAAGTTCTCATTATATCTTTTATCTTTATAAAAAGCATTTTACCCAAACTTCCCCCTGGATGAAAAGATGCAAAATCTTCCCTTTTAAACCCTCTCTTCTCCATCATACAAATAGCCAATGCATCTCCCAAAGCCATAGTCAAAGTAGTAGATGAGGTAGGAGCAATCCCCAAAGGACAAGCCTCTTTTGTGATAGCTATAGATAAAAAAACATCCGCATATTTACCCAAGGTCGAGTTTGCATCTTTTGCCATTGCGATAAGAGGTATATCAAATCTTTTTATATGAGGAAGCA
>JAMOMC010000028.1 GCA_027068765.1 Campylobacterales bacterium | reverse complement strand
TACTCTATTGTGATATTACTAGCAAGCTGGCTAAATTGTTCTAAATAACTTTTAGAGATTAATTTACCTACCATGCCTTGAACTATAAAATAATTTGACTCCTTAGGAATGATGACTTGATATATAACCACGGGAATTTTATCCGTTGAATCCTTGGCATCTGCAATTATTTCATAGGCATCATTGCCATCAACTTTGAAGCTTCTCTCTTCAATCACCACTATCTCTTCTAAGTTTTTTGTATCAAGGAGCCTTTGTTTTGAAAAAGCTTTAAGATTATCAATAGATGTCTGACTAATGGAACTACCAGCTATTAATACTGGGTTAGTTACTCCAGCTTTTCCAAATTCTCCCTCTCTACCCAAAATAACCATGTTAGCCATTCTTTTAGCATATTTGAGTTCACTAGACTCTCCAATTTTAAAAGAGAGCCCATCAAAAAAGTCAACGGTCGCTTCTTTATTCCACACAAATGTTAGAATTGATTTTTTGATTTTTTTCCCAATTTTTATATCAGCTGAGGCAGGAAATGTTCCAACAATTAAAACAGATGAAGATGAATCTCCAAAAAGAATCATCCATTTTAGGTACTCCACACCGCCATGATGTTGGCTTATCTTTAGTAAATTAGCATTTTGTTTGTTTACCACAATCTTGTTTTTTTCAATTAGAGTCATTCCTCTTGATGCAAGCCCTTCTTTAGTCATTCCTCTCGAAACATTTTCAATAGGACCTGGTATCTCTGTTATCATTATTGAAGATCCGCTATTTTTGTGTTGAAAACCAGGAAATTGTGCAGAAGCGGTAAATTCGCTTGGAGGCTCAATAGCTATTTTTGTACCTGCAACTTGCACTTCTTTAGCATTCAATATACTTGATGATATCAAGCCAAAAACAATAAAAATAGAGAAAGATACTCTTATAAATTTGATAAAACTCACTTCATACTCCATAAATTTATTTATTTAAAAATTTATTATACAGATTAATACTTAAATTTAATATATATTTAATTAAAATGGTTTTTATACATGTTGTAAATTGTTTATTTGTCGATTTTATGTTAACAAAAAGGAGATATATAGATGAAAAAAATATTAATAATTTTGACCGTGTTGTATGCTATTGGCTTAAATGCTGGAGATTTTGAAAAA
>JAMOMC010000027.1 GCA_027068765.1 Campylobacterales bacterium | reverse complement strand
AAAGCTTGTGATGATGGTGATACTTTTGCATGTAACAATCTTGGTCTTTTATATGATGGTGGAAAAGGTGTAGAACAAGATTTTTTAAAAGCAAAAACTCTTTTTGGTAAAGCTTGTGGTCTTGGTGATATACAGGGATGTTTGGCTCGTATTTTTCTATAACCTAAATCAGCATTTTTGGTAAAAAAGGTTATCCTAATAGTTCACAAAGAAGCTCTGCTTGCACAAACAAAAAGTGTTTCTATCTATAAGGGCAATATTTATGAAAGAGTTATTAAAAGTTTTTTTAATAGTAGCAACGGTTTTTACTATAATATTTTTAGTTATGAAATTTACTGGTATTTTAACACTAGATCAGATAGAAAACTATCTTCATCAAGTTAAAGATATATCACCACTCTATCTAGGACTGATAATAGCTGCTTTGCTATTTGTTGATCTATTTATCGCAGTTCCTACATTGACTATAATCATCTTGTCGGGATATTTTTTAGGTTTTATGTATGGTGCTGTGTTTTCTATGGTAGGTATTTTATCAGTAGGTGTGGTTGGGTACTCTTTAAGCAGGTATTATGGAGATAGAATTTTAACTTTTTTGATAAAAGATGATAGCAAAAGAGTTAGTGTGATTGAAGCTTTTGACAAACACGGTTTTGTCATTATACTACTCTCAAGAGCTATGCCTATCATACCAGAGGCTTCAGCCTGCCTCTCAGGTATGACTGGTATGAATTTTAGAAAATTTTTACTCGCTTGGCTACTGAGTGCAATTCCTTATGTGTTAGTTGCTTCTTATGCAGGTTCTATAAGCACACTTGATGATCCAAAGCCTGCTATTTTTACTGCAATTGGCATATCTGCATTTTTGTGGATTTCTTGGTTTTTTTATCATAAAAAGCATAATGGTGCGGATTAGAAATTTGATATGACAATAGAAAAAGTAAAATTTATTTTAATTTATTTTGGATGTGAAGCTGGTAAAAGATGAGGGATTACAGTATTGTAATCAATAAGCCATTTTTTGATTAAAGAGTTCAATATCTGTAAAGAGCAGATTTTCATGGAAATCTACAAATTGTTCTTGTATAGTTCTATTAAATCTTTCATTGTGGGCATTTATTTTAGGAAATCTTGGATAGAAAGCCAATGAAGTGTAACTAGGTTTTAATCATAGTTATGTATTAAATTCTTTGATTTTGCAATCTTCCACATAATAACAAAACCCATAGTCAAATTATTAGAATGCTCTACCAATGGACTATCCATAAAAACTGCACCTGATAATTCATCATAGCGAGCAAAACCAGCAATTGAGAGTTTTTTGAAATGTTTATCTATCGATAGAGTAGCTCTGCTACCGCTGTAGCCTTTACTTGCATTATATGTAGGTCGTATTGAGGTTACATATTGAGAAGAGATATCATAAAAGTAGCTATGATATTGATTAGCTGCATAACTAGGACCAAATGAAAAGTCCAACTCTCCGCCACCATAATCATGGTTAATATTGATAAGTGGTGCAAACACCCATCCATGACCTCTCAAAGATAAATTATCCATACTCGCAGAAAAAGCAGCTCTTAGAGGAATCTCCAATGATAAATTAGTATTTTTATCTTTTGAGTGCCATAGATGAGTGATAAGTGATGGTCCTATTTCAAAAGTTGGATCTATTAGGGGCATATTTTTTCTAGCACTATTATCATCTGAAGTAGCAGGCAAGCTTGCACTAAGGCTAAAATCAAATTTTATTCTCTTTGATCTATAAACCAATCCTTGAATTTTTCCATCATCCAATCTTATGTGTTTGCTTCGGTAAGTAAAAGCAGGGAAAGGTAATATGTAAGTATTGTAGCTATTTGAGCCACGATAATGAGGTGATTGTATACCTGCAAGACCAACACTTATTTCCCAAACTGGCAACTGTTCACACCAAGCAAAATTAGAATTCAAACAAAGTGAAAATAGCACACATAATTGCCATTTTATACTTCTTGTTTGTATTTTTTTCACAAATAACTCCTATTGATCCCATGAGGGTAAAAAGCAGAAGAGGTTAAGATATCTTGAGAACAGCTTATCATTTATATTGATTTTTACTACTCTTGAGAAAGAGGACGAGTTTCTCCAATTTTCATTATCCATAGTGATTTTTCAGAAAAACCTCCATCAGCTCCAGCTTTTTTAAATCGTTTTGGTGGCTCCCATATTGGTTCATCTGACAAACTACTAATCGTACCCCAATGTGAGGCTAT
>JAMOMC010000026.1 GCA_027068765.1 Campylobacterales bacterium | reverse complement strand
GTATCAAACAAAACCGCTCTACAACTTCCAGTTCCTGCATCAATTGCTAAAAGATATTTTGACATTGCGGACTCCTTTAGTTATATTTTATCAAAATGAAACATAAAGAGCAATCTTTTATCAATACCTTTCACGAGTGCTTCAGTCTATGGGTATGAAAATAATCAATACCCTTATCTCCTTTTATATTGCAACACTTCTCTCAAGAGCTTAAAAATCATTTATATCTAAACTACTCTTTGCATAATTTGAAACATTACTCTCAAAAAAATTACTTTTTATATCGTTTATATTTAGATGCTTTGTGACTAAATCTTGGAGATAGGTAGTTTTACTCTTTTCAAAGATTGCATCTAGTCCTATTTTTTCAAGTCTATCATTTGCATAATTGTAAACTGTTTTTTCCATTAGCTCTTCTGTTAGACCCATGATGGGGTAGCTTTTTAGTAGATATTTTCCATATTCAAGCTCTATATCTACCGCATCTTGAATCATTTTATAAGATTTATCTATAGTTTTTGTGGAGATGGAATTCTCTTTTCGGATAGTTTTAAATATATTTGCAAAAAGTGGTAGATGGGCATTTAGTTCATCTCTTGCGATAAACTGTATCATATCTCTAGCACCTGGAACTTTGTCGCCTAAAGTGTAAATATAAGCAAATCCAAGCAGAAAATAGACACCTTCAAGATTTACACTAGCCATGGCACTTAAAAGCATCTCATCTGATGTTGTTCCATCTATATAGCTTGCAAACTGTTCGGCTATTCTTAGGTTTTTTCTATTTAGTGCATCGTCGTATTTGTAGAGATTAAAAACTTCATCAGAATTGCCACAAGCATCAAGAAGTACAGCATAACTTTTTGAGTGATTTACCTCTTGCATAATTTGAAGAGATAGAACTGATTTTATAAGGCGATTGTTTGCTAATCTTCTAAAATCACTCAAATACTCTTCTTGGGCACTATCATTAAAGCTAAGTTGAGCAAATGTTAGTTTATAGATAGCTTGTTCATTTTCTGTTAAATTTACAAAGTTTTTCTTTTCGCTTGAAGTGTTCACTTCTGATGGGAACCAAGTATTTGCATTCATTAGGTCATAAATATTGCTGTCCCATTGATATTTTGAACGATTAAAATCAACAAAACCTGTTGGACTCCCACCAAATATCTTCTCATCAAGAATCTCTTCGCCGTTTGGATTATAATAATGAGTAGCTTTCATGAAAATTCCTTAATTTTTATGAAAGCTTAGTCAAATTTTCCTGATAGCTCTATTACAAATTTTTTATATATTTTACAATATTTTCCATATCTTTATCAGATAAATCTTTTGCATAAGCTCCATGGCAACTTGCACAGTTTTTAGAAGTGTATATCTCTTTTTCTTTAGCTACAGACAACTGATATTACTATGTTATTTCTTTTCATTGAAGATTTCTTATTGCTCGCAATTTATTTATAAAGCTTAATAAATGTAAATAAAAAATGCTTTCATGTAACTATTATTAACAGATATAGACATCTCTTTCTTAAATCTTATCTTTTGATAGCAGAAAAAATCGATAACTATCTTTATCTGCCCTAACTATAGGAACTACTCCATACCTCTCAAATATATCATACCCCAATTTAAGATTAACCCAAAATAAAAGCCATTTATTTGAACTATAAAGCTCCATATTTTTAGCTGTCATCTCAAATGGAAAGATATGAACATCAAACTTTTTTTGACTATTTTTTAATGCTGCTTCAGCCATTTTATAAATCTCCTCTATCTGGGCATTTCCCATAGCATAACAGCCTGTTGAGCTACATTTTCCATGTATCATCAAGTATGAACCTGTTCGTTTTTGGTATCTGTCATACTTATTTGGAAAGTCTAAAATTAAGCCTAAGTGGTATTTGCTATTTGGTTTTAACTGTTTTTGATTTACCGTATAAAATCCTTCTGGGCTCTGCTTGTCACCTTGTTTTAGTTTTGGACCCAACTCTCCTGAAAAAGTACAGATATTGTAAGTTTTACAAAGTTTAAACTTTTTATCTGCTTTTACCCAAAGTTCTAATTTTTTCTCTTTTTTTAAAATTCTTATAAAAATTGGATCACCGACTTTCGCATCTATTTTCTGAAGAGAGTCATAGAGTGTTAAGATTTTTACTTTATGTATTTGTTTTTGGGTTGCACCCATTTTTTTAGGTGAAGCACAAGATGCCAAAGAAAAAATCAAAATAATAAGTGAAATAATTTTAAAAAAATGCATGAATTATTTTATCTAAATATTTGATATACTAAGCTAAATATAGTAATTTAAATAGAGGGAGATTTAACTATGGGGGGATTTTTAGGGACGAGAGGGGATTTTATAGTTGATTTGGTTATGACTATTTCTGGGTTTTTACCTTTTTTATTGGTTTTTACTTTTTATTTGGCAGTAAAAGGAAAATATCTACTTCATAAATATATGCAAATTACACTTTTTAGTATTGTCGTTATTTTAGTAATTGCATTAGAGTGGGATGTACAATTTGGTAAATTGGCAGGAATTAGTGACCAAAGTCCGTATGCCGGAACAACTGAATTATTGATAGTATTTTTAGTGCATCTTTTCTTTGCTGTTAGCTCATTTTTTGGCTGGCTTTGGCTTATTGTAAAATCATTTAAAAGATATCCAAAAGATTTTGACTTTAACCATAAAAAATGGGGTAAAATTCTCTTCTTTGGGATTGTTATGATGGCTGTTACTGGCTGGCTTTTATACTGGATGACTTTTGCTGCATAATTTTTTCACAAATAAATGTTAAAATAAATTAAAACTTTGGAGAAATTAAGTATGAAAAAGATTACAACTATGTTGTTAAGTGCGGTAGTTTTTGGACTTGTTGGATGCACAACTTCTGACACACCTACTAATCAAGAGCTACCTGATGATAATAGCAATGTTAATAATGCTATACCTGAGCAATCTTTAGGCTATGGCTTGGAGTACGACATAACAAGTTATTTTTTTCCTTATAATACTTTAATAGATAGATACACCTACAAAGATTATGCAGTAACTATAAAAAGTTCAGATGGGTATTTTAATAATCAACAAAGAGTGGTTAAGAACTACATAGAGGGTAATAAAAATGCATATGATGAGAGTATTATAACTGTTTTTCAAGATAATAAAGTAGTTAAAAAAAGTACTGTAAGAGAGAATAACATTACTGATACTACATACGATATAAATGGCAATATAAAAACAATAGAGCATTACTCTAAACTATTGCAAGTTAATGATGATTTAATCCGAAATGAAAATGGGGCTTGTGTGCTTAGAGAAAAATTAGAAAATTTTTATATTGTAGGTGTTACTCCTATGCAAGCTGATCCGCATGAAAATTCGATAAGCTATAGTAGTGTTTTACACTTTTATTGCGGAACAAGCAATGGAACCAAGATCGATAGATACTATGCTGATGGCTGGGGAGAGATTATAGAGATATATAGATATAGCGATAACTCAATTCAATATGTTGTTCTTGATAAACAAACTGATCAAGGACAGTAAAAGTAAATAAAAACTTATTCATAGATATATATAATAATTTTTTGATACAATAAGTCAAAAGTTTTTAACATATCGGAGAATAAAATGAAAAAGTTAACAAATAGTCTATTAATAGTAACATTTTTTGTATTAATAGGCTGTTCAGGATCGGATAAAGCACCTAAGAAGGAAGAGCCTTTAGTTATAAATAAGGTTGATATCAAAGTACCTGAAAAGCTAGAACCTGAAGGTCGTTTTATCGATATATCAGAGTATTTTTTCCCACTTAGCAACGGTACAACTATTAAAAACTATACTCTTACTACACAAGATGCGAACCACAGTATTGCTCCCTCTCAAACAGATATTACTCGCACTATCGTAAAAGATACAAATAAAAGTATAGTAAAGCAAGAGAGCAATATAATTATAAGCAACATAATTAATAAATATCACATAATAGAATTAAGAGTAATTGAAAATGGCACTAAAATAACAAGATACCCTAAATCTTTAAGAATTAATGGTGACTTATTTCGAGAAAAAGATGGAAGTGATGCTTGTGTACTTAGAGAGAAACTTGATAGTTTTATCTTAGATGAAATTTTACCTAGCGAAGCGGACCCAAATGACACTAAGATAGAGTATGACAATGTTTTGCATTTTCATTGCGGAACCAATAAAAGAGTCATAGACAAGTATTATGCTTATGGTTTGGGAGAAGTTGTAGAGATATACAACTATAGTGATGGCAAAATACGGTATCTTGTGCTTAAAAGATAGCACAAGATTTTACTTTAAAGTTGCCATCTTAAACTCTTGTATGTACTCTAAAATATCATCATCCGCTACTGACTCTTCCATATAGGAGACATATTTTTTAACAGAAGTAAGTCTGGCAATTGTTCTTTTGGGATCAGTTGTTAATTTGTGAAGAGCTTTTATTATCTCATCAGAGTTTCCACTTGTTAGCTGAGCGATGATATGAAACCTATTTGCAAAAGTTGAAAATACTTCAGAGGCATTACCATTGTCTAATTCAGATGATAAAATCTTATTTAAGTCAAAAAAGATTATATTCCTAAGATACTCCTCTTTTTGTGAAAGTTTTTGTGAGGATTTGATGTTGTTTCTGGTATGTTTCATCACTCTTTTTTGCATCTCATCTTGCATCTCTTGAGATTTTTCATTAAAAAGTGTATTTATATGTAAAATTGATTTTTCATGTGAAAAATCAATATCTTCTTGTAACTCTTTTTTTATCTGTTTTTTTCCAAAAAAACTTATAAATCCAAAAATAGAAAAGAAAGAGAAGATAATTCCAAGCCCAAACAACATAAGTTCAATTGTTCCAGTCATGCCATCTAGTGAATTTAATAAGCTCTCATTAACGATATCTTGTACCTCTTTCTTATCCATTTTTATCCTTTATAAATTTATCAAGAAGCGAAAAAAAATCTCTATTTTTTTTCGCTTTTTCGACTAAAAATAGTGTTTTGCCATATCTCTCATCTTCAGTAATAGGTTTAAAAACATCCTCTTCATACTCTCTTGATGTATAAAGAATGATAGGATTTAAAGGGTATGCATCTTTTAAATATTTACTATAAAAAACTACACCTGCCATAAGGTCATTTTTTATCTCAATCTTGGATCCATCAGGTTTTTTAAAACTTTTTTCCAAAATAAGCATAATATCTATGATAAAAATAACATTACAATCTATATCTTTGTTAGTGACTAGATACTCTAACAATTCAGCAATTTTTTCATAAGATTTGATCTTAATGTCAATATTTGAGAATCTATCTGGTATCTCAATCTCTTGTTCATATGATACAGATTCACTCTCATCATCTAGCCAAAGTATAGTGCACATTTAAACCCTTTTTATTTTATTATCTCTATTGGAAATTTAATGGAAAATACATTTTCACAAAAATTACTATTTAAGATAGGCTTGCTTTGTTCTAATTTTACATTTCCAAGCCAAACTTTTGAGATAAACTTTGCATTATAAAGCCCTACTCCTTGATTTTCAAAATCTCTTTTTTTAAAAGCATCTTTATGGGCTAACTCTCCTTTGACAATCTTCCCACGAGAACCTTTTTTAAATATAAAACTTCTCTCATCAGGAAAAATTTTATAACCGATATTTTCAATAAAAAGATTATAATATTGAGCGGTTTTTTCATCATAAACTTTGATAGTTGTTTGTGGTTTTGTGTATTTTATCGCATTATTAATTATGTTATTTAAGACATCTTGCAGTTGTTGTTTTGGGAGTTTTACGGATATTTTATACTTTATATTATTCTCATATCTGATTTTATTTGTATTGAACATTCGCTTCTCATGTGCTATTAGAACTTGAATTACACTGTCATTTAGTTTTATGTATAAACGATTTTTTAAAATCTCATCTTTATCCTCTTGCAAAACCTGATCATACTTTCTAACTTGTTTATTTGGATCTATGAGTTTGTGTAAAAATCGTTTAGAATAGTTAGTATAATCTTTTATATCTTCTATATTTTTATAGATACGATGTTTCTCGTAAGATACTGGAAAAACTACATCTTTTAATCTATTTTCCAAATCACTTGTTCGGCTATTTATGATGTTTAGATATTGAAAACTCTCATGTAAGTTCTCTTCGTTTAACTGTTGGGTTTTATATTGGATTGCAGAGACGGTGTTTAAAATTGAGCCTATGTGTAAAGAGACTCTTTTTAAAATACTTTGACATAATTCATTGTATTGACGATTTGACTTATCAAATATCATTAAAACTCCTGTTAGTGCGTTGGAGCGATTTAAAATAGGTATAGCCATAAAAGAAGATATACCCTTTTGTAAAAATTCTTTTTGATATTTTAAATTTGATTTACTTTTAACATCTAACACTATGGAAACTTTTGATTTGTCTCTTAATAACTCTTCAGCTTTTTCTCCTAAAGTGTACTCTTTTTTCTCCTCACCTTTTTCTAAAAAATTAAACTGAGAAGTTAGACTAAGCTCATCCAATTTTCTATCCGTTTTATAAACTTCTTTTTTATTTATCCAGAGTAAAACACCATCACAAACAAAAATTTTAGTGATATCTTCACAAATACGATCAACTTTTTTATCAAAATCATCATCACCATGATTCTCATTTACTCCTAAGTTTTCTAAAAGCTCCAAAATATCAGTTAGTGAACTATCAACAATCATCTCCATGTAGTGTCTGGAAATGATAGAAGAGTGTTTAAGCAAAAACTGTTTATCAATAGTATCAAATTGAAAAGTGCGAAACCCCAAAAAATGAACAATTGCAAAAACCTGCTGGTCAAATATAAGAGGAATACTTAAAAGTGATTTTATTTTTGGTCTGTTTTTAAACATCTGTATATAGCCAAATTTATCAAAATCATCAACAAGATTGATAGGCTTTTGATCGTGATAATAGTCATTTATCATCTGAAAAGATACGGTTTTTTCTAGTATACTTTGATCTTTATTCATCTTTTGTAAAATTGTGTTGATTTGACTATTTTGATTATCTGTTAAGCCCTCATGCTCCAAAAGTGAGTAACTATTGTCATGATTAAAATAACGAATAAAAAAGTAAAGATCTGCTTGTAATTTTATTTTTAGATAATTTAATGCAGATGTGGAAAACTCATCTAAGCTAGTAAAATCAAAAGAAAATCTCTTAAATGACCTATCACTAAACCATTCCAAAGATTCTAACTCTCGTTTACTTCTGTTTATCTTGATTTCATCCATAAGCTCATCTGCTTTTGGAGTTTGTAAAAAAGTTACAAAATTTTCTATAGAGGCTTTTGATATTTTTTTACGACTTGTATGCTGTAAATATATAAAATATGTTGAAAGTTGCCGTATCTGTAATTTTCTAAAATCACTACTATCTTCTGGTAGATCTGTATATTTGTATGTGTTAGCAATTTTTTCACATTTTGTATTAAAAGAGTCTTTTGTGAGTGTAGTTCTATGATTTAAAAGGTTAACAAGTTCATAAGTATGTAGGTTTATATGAAAATAGTGTTTTAAATTTTTAATATAACTTATAAAATCTTCCTCCTCTTTAAATGAACTATTAAGCATAATAGGACCTATTAATAAGATTTTTTCTCTTATCAATTTAGCTTTAAAATTAAAATCCAAAAAACTAAATTCAAAAAATTGTCCCTCTTTTTGTTGCTTCATAAAAACAATAATACGAATTGAGTGAAGTATACTCAGTGACCAAAGAGCTAAATTTTCTTTTAGTTTTTTATAAAAAAATGGATGCATATTTGATTTTGTATGATATAGTAAATTATAAAGATTTTTAAGCTGTTTTGTATCTATATGGTTTTTAAACTTAATTTGAGAACTTTGCTCTATTTTATCAACAAAAGATGGCAACTCTTCAATAATCTTTGCACTATCTTGAAGCCACTTATCTTTTGATTTATAGCAGAGATTAAAAAAATTTATCTTTTTACAATGCTTAAAAAGTACATCCTCATCCACCACATTTAAACTTCTAATGGGCATCTGAAAATAAAGAGCAATACTCTCTTGAATGCTTTGATCATAAAAAAGATCTTTTTTTAATGATTTAATCATGGAGTAATTATAGCATAATTAATAAAGTTATTTTGAAAAAAACCGATTTTAAATAAAGGATTTAATAAATGAAGAAAATTTCAATAACTTTAGCATCTATGTTAGTATCAACACTAATTTTATCAGGATGTAGTGAAGATAGACCCCAAACTGCCAAACAAAACAAAGAGTTAAGCACAATATCTACTGATAAAACACTTTCATTACAAATAACTAATTTTGGATTGCTAGTAAAAGATATAAATGAAAAAGAGATTTTTGCTATAGAAGATACAATGATCGAAGATGCAGTCTTGATAAAAGATGATAAAAAGATAATTGTAGCACATATGGAAAATGGACTCATGTTATATGATTTATATGAAGATAAAAAGCCAAAATTAAGAGGTGTTAAAAATTTAGGTGAAGATATATCAAGCTTATCTTTAGTTGTTTTAAATGATTTACTTTATGTATCAGATGGAGAGTTTATAGTTGGTGTATTTTATATTGAAGAGTTAATTTTGGAGATGAGTTATATTAAAATATTAAAAGAGCCTATTTACTAAAAAGCTCTTTTAACGATATATCAAACACCCTCTAATGTAAAAACATCCCCCACAACCTCTTCAAAACGCTTCTTATCTAACCCATACTTTTCAACCAATAAAAGTGCCTCTTCAACTTGTGGCTCTTTGCCAAAATTATGAGTAGAAGATAATGTTTTTATAACTTGAAGTACTTGAGCATATTTTCTTGATGCTTCATCTGCATTTTCAGGATTTTTTAGATGTTTAATCGCATTAAACATAACACTATCAAAATTCCACTCTTCTAGTAAAATAGCAGTAACTTCTTCATTTGAGATACCAAATACTTTAGTCTCTAATACTCCTATGTCTTGAATATTTTTAACTAAACTCATATGCTCTTTAAACTCGTCAATTTTACCGTGTTCAACAACAACACTTGCTAACACAATCTTTCCAACTTCCATAAGGAATGATGTCAAGCTAAGTATATCAAGCATCTCTTTTTGACCTTTGTACCATTTAGCAACAAAAGCATTTTGAGCCTCAGAGATAGAAGCAAAATCTCTTGCATCTACTGAATATGGTTCAAGATTTAAATCAGGTTTTTTCTGTAAAAATGATGAAAATGCAAAACCTTTAACAGTATCCATCCCAAAGATAGAAACAGCTTGTGTGATACCTTTTATCTCTCTTGAGAAACCATAAAGAGGACTATTTGCAGCTTTTAAAATATTTGCTGTTGTCATTGGGTCATTTTGTACAACCTTTGCTAAATCGCTAATTGAGCCATTTATATCATTGCAAACTGCCATTACCCTTGTTACAGTATCATCCAATGGAGGAAATGCTTTTACCTTTTCTAATATCATCTGTGTTGTCATGTGTAGCCTTTAAAATTTTTATCGTTAACTACAATATCGACATTACATAAAAAAAGTTTAGTATATATCTATCGTAAATTCTACTATGATTGGTTTATGGTCAGATGTTTTTATATTTTTTAAAATCTCTGTTTTAATGGGTCTTAAACCTTTATAAAAAACATGGTCAAGAGGGTGTGAAAGATAAGATTTCTTATGGTAGTTTTTCTCAAATTCAACATGTTCCAATCCCAAAGAGTTTGTCATGTTTTTTAAAATATGCATTCTTTTAGCACTCCAAGTATTAAAATCTCCACAAAGTATGAGCATCTCTTGGTTTTGGCAAAGTTTCTCTATCTGATTTATTTGTGAGAGGTATTTTTTAATCTGCACAAAATTTATTAGATGGGTATTTATTAAAGTTAATTTTTTACTATTTTGGAGTTTATACTGTGTAAAAAAACTTACTTTGGGTGTTTTAACAAAAGGCTCTACATGTTCACTAAAAATTGGATTAAACTCAAAAATTTCACAAGTTGAAGCATTGATGAGTCCATTGTCCTCGTCTTTCATCTGCATATTTGGAAAAAAACCATAACCATATTTTTTATGTTGGTCTAAAATACTTCTTTTACTTTTTGTCTTATACTCTTGAAAAGTTATAAGATGTGGTTCATATTTGTGCAAAATCTTTGCAAAATCTCCAAGCCATTTAAAACTATGATTATTTTTATAAACATTCCAATTTAAAAGAGTAAATCTTCTCTCTTTAAACTCTTTATTCTCTACCTCTTTTATGCAAACTTGATGATTTTTTTGATCAACATGCCAAGGAAGAAGTTTTCTATACATACCTTTTTCCTAAAGTGCAGGTGAGAACATCTTAAAAAAATTCTCAAACACAACACGAACTCTACTAGCCTCTTTTAAGCCATTATCACACTCATCAAAAAGTGTTTCAATCCATCTTTGAACTTTCAAAATATCGTCTTTTGTATAGAGAAAACTCATCACTTCAAAGTTATAAAAGAAACTTCTAGCATCAAAATTTGAACTCCCAATAAGAGCCACCTCTTCATCAATTATCATAGCTTTTGCATGAAGCATTTTTGTTTTATAAAGAAGTATTTCAACTCCCTCTTTTTGAAGTTCTCGCAAAAATCCACTCCTACTAATATCAGCAAGAGCTTGATCAGAGGTTTTGGGAAGTATGATTTTAACCTCAATTCCTCTATGTTTTGCTATCATAAGTGCTTCCATAAGCGAACTATCTGGTACAAAATATGGAGTCATAATCCACACCCTCTTTTTTGCCAAATAAACCCCATAAACGATAGACTCATAGAGTGCATCATTATCAACATCTGGACCAGATGGCACTACTTGAATAATACTTTGTTTCTTTATAGATGCATAATTTTCAGGAGTTTTTTTGAGTTTTTGTTTAGTTTGAAATTCCCAATCATATTCAAAAATTTCATAATAGTGGAAAGCAGCTGCACCATTTATGATAAATGTCAAATCCATCCAAGCAGAATTTTTAGAGTTAAATGAGAGATAATCTTTTGAGATATTTATACCTCCACTTATCAAAGTTTGCTTATCTATAATTATCATTTTTCTATGATTTCTATAGTTAAATCTATTTTTAATAGGGTGTTTTAAAAGTGACATAAAAAAATGATACTCTCCGCCTGCATCTTTAAACTCTTGAAGCGGTTTTGGAAAAAGCTCCAAAGAAAATGATCCAAATGAGTCAAAAAGCAACTTCACACTCACCCCCTCTTTGACCTTTTTAGTCAAAATTTTAATAAGCTTTTTTGTAATCTCATCATGTGCAAATATATATGTAGAGATATAGATAGAACTCTTTGCTCCTTCAACAAAAAAGAGAATCTTCTCATAACTTTCAACACTATTTTCACAAAGATAAAACTCATTTTTCTCTGTTGCTCCTGCGATTTTTGAACTTCTTAAAAATTTTTCAATTTGAGAATTAAATCCCTTGTCTATCTCATAAACTTTTTGAAGTTCTACTTTTTGTTTCTTAGTAACATTTTTTGCAAGTTTTCGCCCATTGAAGATGAGATATATCACTATCCCAATATAAGGAATAGCAATTATTACAACCGTCCAAGCTATCATATGAGAGGGTTTTTTTCTTGAATATAGCATATGAAAGATTGTAAAAAATGCCAAAAAAAATGTGATTATCGTGATAATATGAAATGACGCATATTCTATAATCATATCTAAATTCATAAGAGTACCTCTTTGAAGATAATTGTATCAAAAGAACTAATAAATTTAAGAGTCTTTTAAAATTCAAATATAATACACTACTATCAACTTTTTCCTCACTTATTCATATTTTATAATTTTAGCTTAGAATTGTTTCTATTCTTTGTATAAATAGTGTTATTTTTGGTTTTTCTAAACTCTTTTGGGTGTATAAATTTTGTTTTTGTTGTGATGGGTTGAATTAAGCTATATAATCATACCTTTCTACACAACTCCCCATCAAACATCAAATCCCATAATTTCAACTAACTGCTTTTTCATTTCAAAAAGTTCCTTCTCTCTTAATAATTCTATAACATCCATAATTTGTAAATAAGACCACAAGCCAGACAGTAATGCAGGATATGTAAACTCTTTATCTCTTTCAATCAATTTACCACTTAAAAGTACTAAAAATTCTCTTATTTTGGTAATGATGATTTTTGGACTTAGTACCATACCTGCACTTTTTTCTTTAGGATTTTTTGTAGGAGTATTTACTCAAAGTGGGATAAGAAAAACTATGATAAAACTAGCATCTATCTCAGTAATCTTGTATGGACTTTTTACAATTTATAACGGATATGAGTTTATAAACAACCCAGATAGGTCACTTTTACATTGTCATGGGGTGTAGCTTTTTTAAATTTTTAAATGCCATATAATCAAAAATTATAGTATAATAAATACCAAATTATCTTAATAAAAGTTGGAACTTATGCAATACTTTGAACTCAGATGCACAGCATACTTAAAAAACGACATACCATTCAAAGAGAGTTTTGAAACACTCTCAAAATATATAAGCTACTCAATGGCACTAGACAGAGAGTTAAAAGCTACCCATGAGAGTAAAGGCTTTAAACACTACTGTTTTGGTGGACTTTTTCCCATAGAGAAAGAGAAAGTCTATAAAAAGGGTTCTAACTATACTTTTACAATCCGATCTCTTGATGAAAATCTTATAGATGCACTCTCAAATGAACTAAGAAAAAATATAAACAACCCAAACTTACTCATCGTTGAAACTCATAAAAAAATAGTAAAACAGTTTTTTGTAAGTGAACTCTACTCAGCAACTCCTGTTATAGTCACAGTAGAAAATGGTTTTCACTGGACGATGGAAAAAGATGGGGATATCATGAAGTTACAAAAACAGTTGCATGATAACTTAGAGAAAAAGTATCAAGATTTTTATGGAGAGCCAATCAAAGCAGAGCAAAACTTTATACAGTTGTTGGAGATAAAAAATAGAGTTCCTCAAACTATACAGATAGCTAAAAATGATAAAAAAATACGGTTTTTTGGGAATAAGTTTAGGATTGTGCCGAATGAAGATGAAGTTAGTCAGAAGTTGGTGTTTTTGGCTTTGGGGTGTGGTTTGGGGGAGAAGAGTAGTTTTGGGGGTGGGTTTTTGTTGGGTAAGGGGCTTGGATGATTTATGATATTTTAGATGTTTTTAAAAAAGAGTATGCAGAAAAGGGTGATAGATTAATACTTGACAATTATATCTTAAAAGATGGTTTGTATATCAAAATAAATCAGAATGATAGTTTTGAATATTATATTTTTGAAAATGATAAAAAAATAAATAAAAAACATGATTGTTTTAAAGCTTTAGGTGGGAGTACAAATCATAAAATATACGAATGGTTTAAAGAGAGAGATTATTATAGTGGTTATCTCAACTCTAATAAATCATTTTATGATAAAAAAATTCATAATATAAACTATCTATCTTTTTTTGTCAAAGTTGATAGTTTTATCAGTGAGGATTCTAAAAAAATACTTGATAGAAATTCAATTAAAAAACAATTTCAGTATCTCTGTAGCTATGAAAAATTTACAAAAAAACAAGAGAAAGAGTTGCTAGAGAGTTATAAACATTATTTTGCAGATAGAGCTAGAAGAAAAGATATTATTCAAAAATACAGATTAGTAGAAAAAAATATTGATTTATTTGTGACAAAAGCAACTGAAAATAGTGTGAAAAACTATATAAAAATCTTTTTTGAGAAAGATATAGAGTTTTATAAACAAGAGAGTGAAATTTATTATGGTCTCAAAATTTTTAATGACATATCTTATTCAAAAAAACTACAAGATGGCATATATGGACTTTCAGATGCAAATATGGGTTTAAATAGCAAAAAACCATTTTTAGAGCAAAAAATGAAAAAGACAAAAGCACCATTTTTATTATTGGATACTGATGCTTTATTAGCTAAAAAGTTTTTTGATTGGTTGAAATTTCAAAACAATAAAGAAAAATATCCTCTTACTAAGTCACTTTTTATGCACCGTGATTTTAGAGAGAAAGATTTGCTTCTTGATTTTGATTATATTCCAACTCAAATCAAAGAACTATCACCTCCTATTGTTATTAAAAACTATTTAAAAATAAAAAAGCTTGAAGATTATGAGGTAAAAGAGTTATTTCAATTAGAGTCTAAAATAGATGAACTTTTTTATGCGAAACAGTTGATATTTAACTATTTTAATGATGATGTAAAAGTTTCTAGCTTTGTTTCTAAAGAGTTACAAAATTTACTTTTAGTTACTAAATATAGCATGATAAATTACTTTAAGAAATATGATGATAGAGAGTTTTATCAAATTGTTAAAAAGTATGGTTCAAGATTTATTTTGAATAGCTTAAGAGCAGGGTATGAACCAAAAGCAAAAGAGAGTTTAAATTTAAAATTATCGTTACTAAAATATAAAGGAGAAGAGATTATGGATATAGAAAAGATGTTTGAGAAGGTTAAAAGTCGGTTAGATAATTCAGAGTATAAATCTTTGGAAAAAGATGAGTTTTTCTTTTTAAGTGGGCAGTTGGCTAATTATCTTTTAGCTCAAAAAGAGCAACATCAAAAAAGACAAGATTTGTTAGAACCATATTTAAGATGCAACAATAGCCAAAAGTTGAAAAAAGAGCTACAATTTACTTTTTTTCAATATAAACATGCTCTTTTCTTTAACAACAAAAGATTTAATAGTGCTATGGCTCTTATCCAAGCATATGATGATAATGAGCGAATGGCTGATAATATGGATAGTTTTTTAGTTGGTTATTTGGCAGATAATATATTTTTTGAAAAGAAGGAGCAATAATGAATAGAGTATATGGAGTAATTGGTATAAAAGCAAAAATGGCAAATTGGAATGCAGATTTTACAGGTCGTCCTAAAAGTACAAGTAATGGTGATATATTTGGAAGTGATAAGGCTCTGAAATATCCTATGAAAAAGATGTGGATGAATAATGAAAAAAAGGTTCTTTTTGTAAAAAGTTGGAAAGAAAATAGCAATGGAATTGTTCCAAATCAACTAGGTGAGAGATATGCAACTCTTTTTAGTGAAATTGATAAAAAAACAACGACTACAAAAGAAGTAATGACAAATCTTTTTAAATGTATTGATGTAAAGAATTTTGGTGCAACATTTGCTGAAGAAGGACAAAATATCTCTATTACTGGGGCTGTTCAGTTTGGACAAGGGTTTAATAAATTTGACAATACCAATATAGAGATACAAGATATACTCTCTCCTTTTGCAGATTCTACTAAAGATGATGCAAAACAATCAACTTTAGGAACAAAAATCACAGTAGATGAGGCACACTATTTTTATGGATTTTCTATAAACCCTAAAAATTATGATGAATATAAAGAAATTTTAGGTGATGATTTTAAAGGTTATACCAAAGAAGATTATGAAGAGTTTAAAAAAGTTACTTTAACTTCTGCTACGGCTTATAGCACTAACTCCAAGTTTGGTTGTGAAAATGAGTTTGCTTTGTTTGTAGAGTGTAATGATAGTGAGTGTTATTTGCCTGATTTGAGTGATTATATCAAATTTGATAGTCAAAAAAGAGAGGTTGATTTGAGTAAAGTTGAAGAGTTAATAGGAGATAAAGGAGATATTGAAGTTTATTCAAATCCATATAAATTAAAAGTTATTACAACAAAAACTCATAAAAATATTTTTACAAAAGAAGTGATTGAAAAATGAAAGCAATAAGCTTTGAGCTTAGTGGCAAAACAGCTTGTTTTAGAAAGCCAGATGTAAATCAGTATGCATACTTTACTTATAACAATATCCACAAACCTGCTCTTTTAGGAATATTAGGGGCGATACTTGGTTTAGGTGGACATATTCAACTACATAATGAAAATAGAAAAATTGAAGATGAAAATAAAACCATAAAGAAAAAAGCTGATAAAAAGCCTTTAAATGATGGTTATCCAGAGTTTTATGAAAA
>JAMOMC010000025.1 GCA_027068765.1 Campylobacterales bacterium | reverse complement strand
TATCATAAATTTCCATATTTTAGGCTTAGGGGGACTTTTTTTGATAGTTCAAAAAAGATAAGTTTTGTAAATGAGGGTGAAGATATACATGAAAAGATCTATACAAGGCTTCACAATACACTCTTGCAAAATCATCAAGCTATAATCTTTTTACCAACTCGTGCAAACTACAAATACTTAAACTGTTTTTCGTGTGGGAAATTTGTTGAGTGTCCATTTTGCAGTGTTGGTATGAGTATTCACAAGCAGAAAAATGCTCTTCGGTGCCACTATTGTAACTATATCCAGAGAATACCAAATGAGTGTCCAAGTTGTAAAGAAGATACATTAAAAAGCTCTCGTATAGGAACAGCACAAGTTGTAGAAGAGTTTAGTTTAATGTTTCCTAACAAAGTTATTCAAAAGTTTGATAGAGATGAGATTACCACACAGACAAAGTTAAAAAAAGCATTGAAATCCTTTAATGATAAAGAGATTGATGTTTTGGTAGGCACTCAGATGCTTAGTAAAGGGCATGATTATCACGATATCAAGCTTGTTGTTATTTTGGGGATTGATACAATTTTAGCAATGGCTGATTTTAGATCTAGAGAGAGAGCTTTGTCTCTTTTACTTCAAGTAGCAGGGAGAGCTGGGAGAAAAGGGGAGGGGGAGGTTATAATCCAGACAAGCAATAGAGAGTTTTTTGAGCACTATTTGCTAGATTATGAGCTGTTTTTAAAAGATGAATTGCCATATAGAAAAGATCTCTATCCCCCTTATAAAAAGTTGATGAAGTTTTTAATAAGTCATAAAAACATCTATAAGGCAAAAGAGATTTTAGAGAAGCTTCAGATATGTTTGGTGGATTTAAAAGATGTTGAGGTTATAGGTTTTGGAGAAGCACCAATTAGTAAAATCGCTAATAAATTTCGTTTTCAAGTTCTGCTTCGCTCATCTTCTCCAAAAGCACTTTTAGAGTTAGCCCTAAGATGCAAGATGAGAGATGTTGAGATAGATATAGACCCTGTTTCGTTTTCTTAAATGATTATTATGGTATAGTTTTGTAAAAATGTAAAAAAGGTACCAAATGTTACAAGTCCCTCTAATCGTCTTAGATTTTGGGTCGCAATATACACAATTAATTGCGAGAAAATTAAGAGAGAGTGGAGTCTACTGCGAGATTCTCCCTTACAATGAGAAGATAGAAGATATAAAAGCTAGAAATCCAAAAGGCATTATTTTAAGTGGAGGTCCAGCATCTGTATATGCTAAAGATGCTTATCATCCTGAAAGTGAGATATATGAGCTTAATATTCCTATTCTTGGTATCTGTTATGGGATGCAGCTTATTTGTCAACATTTTGGTGGTGTTGTAGTAGCAGCAGATCACCATGAGTATGGAAAAGCTGAGTTAGAGTTTTTAGATGAGCTAGAGTGTGAACTTTTTGATGATACTCCAAGTGGACAGATAGTATGGATGAGTCATGGAGATAGGGTTGATATGCTTCCTGATGGTTTTGAAAGAGTTGCTAGAAGTGAAAACTCTCCATATGCTGCAATTGCCAATGTAGATAAAAAGATATTTGCTTTTCAATTTCACCCTGAGGTTTATCACTCACAACATGGAACAAAACTATTAGAGAATTTTGCAAAAAATATCTGCTTTATCAAAGCTAGCTGGAATATGGGTTCATTTGCAAAAGAGCAGATAGCAAAGATAAAACAGAGAGTTGGAGATAAAAAGGTTCTATGTGGGGTTAGTGGTGGGGTTGATAGCTCTGTTGTTGCAACACTTTTACATGAGGCTATTGGAAAACAGTTGATACCTGTTTTTGTTGACAATGGACTTTTAAGAGCAAATGAGCGAGAACAAGTTGAGGTGATGTTTGGTCGTTTGGAGATAAATCTTATCACAGTAGATGCATCTTTGGAGTTTTTAGAAAATTTAAAAGGTGTTAGTGACCCTGAAAAAAAGAGAAAAATTATCGGAGAGACATTTATAAAAGTATTTGATAGAGAAGCTAAAAAACATGAAGGAATAGAGTTTTTAGCTCAAGGGACTCTTTATACTGATGTTATTGAGTCTGTCTCTGTAAAAGGACCTTCTAAAACTATAAAATCTCATCACAATGTTGGGGGTTTACCAGATTGGATGAGTTTTGAGCTTATTGAGCCACTTCGTGAAATTTTTAAAGATGAGGTTAGAAAACTAGGTTTAGAAGTTGGACTTCCAAAAGATATGATAGGACGACATCCATTTCCAGGCCCTGGACTTGCTATAAGAGTTATGGGTGAAGTTACTGCAAATGAGCTTAGACTTCTTAGAGAGTCTGATACTATAATGCAAGATGAGTTAAAAGCGAGTGGACTTTATGATAAAGTCTGGCAAGCTTTTACTGTAGTTTTAAATGTAAAAAGTGTTGGGGTTATGGGTGACAATCGAACTTATGACAATACAGTATGTGTTAGAATGGTTGAATCAGTAGATGGTATGACAGCTACTTTTGCTCATATTCCTCATGATTTGTTAGAGAGGATGAGTAGTAGAATTATAAATGAAGTTGATGGCATTAATCGTGTAGTTTATGATATAACTTCAAAACCACCTGGGACTATTGAGTGGGAGTAGAGTCTCCTATACTTATACTTAGCCAAAAAGAGTATGAAGGGGCAGAAAATCTCCCTGTTATTCTTATAAAATTTCTTACAAAAAAAATTAATCTTTCCTCTTATGATGCTCTTATTTTTAGCTCTAAAAATGGTGTTATTGGAGTTGATAAACTAAATAGTAATTGGAAAAAAATACCATCTTTTTCTATAGGAAGTGGAACTTCAAAAGAGATAGTAAAAAGAGGTGGAGAGGTTGTTTATGAAGCAAAAAACTCTTATGGAGATAGTTTTGCAAAAGAGATTAAAAAACTTTTAAAAGGTAAAAAAGCTCTTTTCTTAAGAGCTAAAGTTGTCACTTCTAATTTAAACTCTATCTTAAAAGATGCAGGAGTAATTTTAGATGAAGTAGTGGTATATGAGACGATTTGTGGGGATTGTAACAATCTAAAAACTCCACCAAAAAACTCTTTTATAATATTTTCATCACCTTCCACAATAGAGTGTTTTTTTAATATATTTAATTGGGATAAAAGTTACACGGCTATTGTAATTGGAGATAAAACAGCTTCGTTTATGCCCTTAGATGTGCCATTTATAATCTCACCAGAACAGACCATTGCCTCATGTATAGAGATTTTATATAACTTAAGAAAAAATGTACTATAATTGGGTTCAGCCTGAGTGGTTTGAGAACCATAAAACGAGAGTCCGACACAGTATTTGTAGTTGGAGTTTGTATGCTCTTGGTGTGTGGCGGCTTATGTCGCCCCTAAAGAGAGTGTCACTCCTAAAATGTTTAGCTTTTTGGGGCTACATCACTAATGGAACGGCCACTTGGGTTTATACTATACAATTTTATTAACTAGGTAATTTATGAATGTATTGATTATAGGTAGTGGTGGTAGAGAGTACTCTATTGGACTTGCTTTAAAAAAAGATAAAAAAGTAACAAAGATTTTTTTTGCACCTGGAAATGGGGCGAGTGATGAGATTGGTGAAAATATAGATATAAGTGATTTTGAAGCACTTGCCAATTTTGCTAAAAGTAACTCTATTGACTTAACAATTGTAGGTCCTGAAGCGCCTTTGGTTGATGGTATAGTTGATGTTTTTAAAGCTTATAATTTGAACATTTTTGGCTCTTCAAAGCTTGCAAGTCAGTTAGAGGGTTCAAAGATTTTTATGAAAAACTTCTTAAAAAAATACAACATCCCAACAGCTTCGTTTATAGAGACTAACTTCTTAGAAGTTGCATCTAAATTTATAGACACCCTTAGTGTTCCAATAGTTATAAAGGCTGATGGACTTTGTGGTGGAAAAGGTGTTATCATCGCCCAAGATAAAAAAGAGGCAAAAGATGCAGTGAAAGATATGTTAAGTGGAGAGAGTTTTGGAAAAGCTGGACTTAGTATAATTGTCGAAGAGTATTTAGATGGGTATGAGTTATCTGTTTTTGCTATTTGTGATGGAGAGAATTATAAACTTCTTCCAGCAGCACAAGACCATAAAAGACTTTTAAATGGTGATAAAGGTCCAAATACAGGAGGTATGGGAGCATATGCACCTACACCTTTGATAGATGAAAAACTTTATAAAGAGATTGAAGAAAAAGTTGTAAAACCTACTTTAAAAGGCATGAAGGAAAATGGTATGCCTTATGAAGGTGTACTTTTTATGGGACTTATGATAGTAAAAGGTGAAGTTAAAGTGCTTGAGTACAATGTTAGATTTGGTGACCCTGAGTGTGAGGTTCTTATGCCACTTATAAAAAGTTCTGTATTTGATCTCTTTTATAAAGCGACAAATGGTGAATTGGAGAGCTTAGATATTAAAATGAGAGATGAGTATGGTGTAGCTGTTGTGATTTCTAGTCAAAATTATCCTTATAAAAGCTCAATTGCATCTGAGATAATTGTTGATGAGATTATTTTAGAAGAGTTAAAACAAAATGCTCATATCTCTTATGCAGGAGTTAGTAAAGAAGATGGAAAACTTTATGCAACGGGAGGAAGAGTGCTTTTGTGTATTGGAATTGGAAAGAGTATAAAAGAGGCTAGAGATAGAGCTTATCTTATGGCAGGTCAGGTGCATTTTGCAGGGAAACATTATAGAACAGACATAGCATATCAGGCATTAAGATGAATGTAGAAGAGATTGAAAAAAAACTATCTAATGAAAAGATAGAGTTATCATCTTCAAGTAAAAGAACTTTAGCTTTTACTATAGATGAGATTATAATAACTTTTTTGTTTGCTATTATTTTCTGGGATCAAGTTTCACAAATTAAATCAAATGAACAGCTGATTGCATATACTAAAACTCTTCTGCCTTATATTTTGGTAGTTAAGTTTATATATCAGGCGGTTTTTGTCTATATGTATGGAGCAACTTTGGGAAAACTTGCTATGAAGATTAGAGTTGTAGAGACTGAGTATTTTGGACTTCCAACTCTTGGACAAGCTATTTCTAGATCAATTATGAGAATAGTTAGTGAGATGCTTTTTTATATAGGTTTTGTTGTAGCACTTTTTTCCCCGATTCGTCTCACTTGGCAAGATAGGGTAGCCTCAACATTAGTTGTAGATGTTTAGAGTTGTTACTCTTTTTTTAATTTTTTTAAGTTCTACTTTTGCAAATTCATTTTTGGGGACTTATGAAGTTTATGCCCCATCTATTTATAGTGACAAAGATGAAGTAATAGCAGAAGGTGGAGTGGTGATTTATAATCAAAACTCTACTTTTTCTGCTGATAAAATTATCTACAATCAGACAGATGAGACGCTTGAGCTTATTGGTGATGTTTATGTGAGTAGCGAAGATTCAAAATATAGTAAAAATGATTATCTAAAAATCGATTTTAAAAAAGATTTTTTTAGTGGGGATAAACTTTTTCTTTATGATGATGTGTCAGATTTATGGATAAAAAGTAATCGTGCAGTAACCAATAAAAAAAAGTATATTTTAAAAGATGCATCCATTTCGAGTTGTGATGTAAAAAATCCAGATTGGCAATTTAGATTTAAAAAGGGAGTTTATCGAAGTGACAAAGATTATGTTACACTAAATCATCCGACATTTTATTTAAAAGATGTGCCTGTTTTTTATCTTCCTTGGTTTGCATTTCCTACATCTACAACTAGGCAATCTGGGCTTTTAAGACCACTTATAGGTTTTGAAAATTCTGAAAATTTACTGTTTGTTCAGCCAATTTTTATAGCTCCTTATAAAAATTGGGATATCACATTTGCTCCTCAACTTAGATTAGATAGAGGAGTTGGGCTTTATTCGACTCTTAGATTTGTTGATACTAATCACTCTTTTGGTTCTGTAACTTATGGTATATTTAATGAAAAACAAGATTATAAGATAAGGCACAATCTTAAAAATTCAACTCATCAAGGTTTGGAGATAAAGTATCAAAATTCTGAGCTTTTAAGAGGATATATAAAAGACCATGGGTATAAAAATGCTCTTTTATTAGACTATACAAATTTAAGCGATATTGACTATATTAACTTAAAACATAACTCTCCATTGGCTGTAAATAAACTTGTAACTTCAAAATTAAATTATTATGTTGCAGATGATAAACACTATGCTGGGCTCTATGCAAAGTATTTTATCGATACTGAAAAGTTGGATAATGATGATACTTTGCAGACACTTCCATCTTTTCAATATCATAGATTTATTAAAAATTTGCCTATAGATAATTTTTTATATGGTGTTGATTATAAGTTTAAAAATAGCTACAGAAAAAGAGGTTTAAGAGCAACTCAACATGAGATATCTCTCCCTTTTATATTTAGTAAGGGATTTTTTAATGAGTTTATAAACTTCTCAATTTCTGAAAATCTTTATTACTCTAGGGTAAATTATAAAGATGCAAATGAGAGTATTGAAGATGCAAACTATTTTAGTAATTATCACAATATATCTTTAAGTTCAGATCTGTCAAAAAAACATAAAAATTTTATACATAATATGCAGCTAAGAACTACGTATATTGTTCCATCTTTTGATAAAAGAAGTGGATATTTTGCTGATTTTATCCCTTTTAATCTTGAACAGAAGAGTCTTCTATTTAAGATGAATAACTATTTTTATGATTTAGATGGTTTTGATTTTTTAATTCATAGACTTGGGCAAAATATCTATCTTGAAAAAGAGGATGATCGCTTTGATGATTTAGAAAATGAGATAATTTATAAGTATTCTAAAAATCTTACTTTGCAAAACACATTAATCTACTCTCATGAGTATAAAAAGTTAAAAAAGATACAATCGGGTTTATATTATAATGATGCTTATAATAATATACGGCTTAACCATACATACACTAAAGAGCCAAAAGTCGATGATGTTAATTTTTTAACAGCAGATGTCTCAAGAAAGATAGATAGAAGATATAGTTTTTCTATGGGATTGGATTATGATTTTGGTAAGGATTTTACAAAAGAGTGGCGTTTTGGTTGGAGAATGAAGAAAAACTGTTGGGATTATGAACTTAGTTTTAGACAAAGTGTTACTCCAATTTTGACAAGTGGGGGTGCAAAATCATTTACAAAAAGAGGGATTTATCTCTATGTAAAATTAGCAAATATTGGTGGAGTGGAGCTTAAAAATGAGAAAAATTTTGAACTTAAGGAGTAGCTTGTGAGTAGTGAAGCAAAAGTTGGAATTTTTGTATTTTTAGGTATGGTACTTCTTTTTTTATTGGCTACTCAAGTTGGCTCATTTCAAAATTTGTCCAAAAAAGGGTATAGTGTTTATGCAGATTTTGAAAATGTTGTAGGTTTGGATATAAACTCAAAAGTAAAAGCAAATGGTATAGATGTTGGATATATTCAAAGTTTAAAAATCCAGGCTAATAAAGTTCGTGCAGATATATTTTTATATGAAGGTATGAAAATTCCAAAAGATTCAACCCTAAAACCAGAACAAGAGTCTATGCTTGGTGGAAAGTATGTAGCTTTGACACTTGGTGATAGTGAAGAGTTTATAAAAGATGGAGATGAGCTAAAGTGTTCAAAAGCATCTAAAGATTTTAACGATGCTAGCAATGCTATATCGGAAGCGGCTATTGAATTTAAGGCTTTAACAAAAGAACTCAGGGCATTTTTTAGTGGAGATACAAAAGCATCTTTACAGATGACTTTTTCTAATTTAGAGAGCATTACAACTGAGCTTAAAAGTTTTACACAGTTAAATAGACTAAATAAAACGGCTGATAATTTTAATGCGATGGCTGTAAAACTTACAAGTTCAGGAGAAAGTTTTAATAAAATAGCAGAAAATATCAATAGCAAACTTCCTACCATATTGACTAATCTTGATATATTAGTTAAAGATTTGAAATTTACAAGTTCGCAAATTAGGTCAAATGTACCAGAATTAACCGCTAAATTTAAAGAGATTGAAGATGAAATACAAGCTTTAATAAGCGAAAACAAAGAGCCTGTAAATAAAGCAATAAACTCTGCAAACTCATTTTTTAATGTTGGAACTGAAACTTTTGCTAAAGTTGATAACCTCTTAAATACAATTGATAAAGTACAGTTAGAGATTGCTATGTATCAGCAATATATGACACAAGATGAGGCGAATAAAGGTTTTATCTCATTTGATTATATTCCTAGTGATACAAAAAGATTTCAATTTGAGATAGCAAATACAGGCGATTATACAAGATTAGATGCAGGTGGTAATTTTATTAAACCTAAGACACATGAAGAAGGGGAGTTTTTATTTTCAGCACAAATTGCGAAAAGATATGATGATTTGGTTTTAAGAACAGGTCTTATTGAAAATACAGCGGGTGCTGGGGCTGATTATTATTTTTTAAATGACAAACTTAAAACAAGTGCTCAAATTTACGATTTTAATGCAGTCAATGATATAAGAGGAGATAAACCAAGAGCTAAAATATCTGCTAGATATACTTTTTTGAAACATATAGATATTTATGGTGGATATGATAACTTTTTAAATAAACAGAGTGATAATGTTTTTGTTGGAGCTGGAATTAGGTTTTTTGATAATGATATAAAAACTCTTATAATGAGTCAGAGTTTAGGAGCTTTAGCAAAGTGAAGATAAAAATAGACAAAGCTTTAAAGACTTTAAACCTTCCTGTTTTAGTCTCTTTTGGAGATGTTAAAAGTAGATATTATGAGTTATCAAAAAAACATCATCCTGATATTAATCAAGAAGATAGTAATATGCGAGAGATAAATGAGGCTTATACTGTTTTGAAGCAGTATATTTTTAACTATAAATTTAGCTTTAGTGATGAAGAGATTATGAAGCAATTTCCAGAAGATGCACATGCAAGATGTTTTAGATTTTGAAAACTATCTTTTTAAAGATAGAGAAGATGCAGCAAGAAAGCTTTTAGAGATTTTACCAAAAGATACAGCAAAATCTGAAAATTGGGTTCTTTTGTGTTTATCAAGTGGTTCAGTTCCTATTGTTGAGATTATCGCAAATGAGTTAGAGCTTGGTTATGATCTTCTTTTTGTTGAGGCTATATATGCTCCAAACAATGATGAGTGTCAAGTTGCGATGGTAAGCGAAAAAGAGGAGATTGTAATTCACCATAATTTGGTAGATAGTTTTGGAATTACACTAGATTATATCTATGGTGAGGCTAAAAGAACTTATCAAAATAAGCTTATTGATTATCAATATTTTTATAGAAACTCTTTAGCTTTGTGTGATATAAAAGATAGAAATGTTCTTTTGATTGATGAGGGTTGTGAAACTGGATTTTCTACACTTTGTGTTTTGAAGACGGTTTTGGGACTTGGAATTAAAAAAGTCTCTTTGGCAACTCCTATGATTGCAAAAGATCTTTATCAAAATCTTGAGATGAAAGTAGATAAGATTTATACAAATAACAAAATTAAGGATTTTATAGAGGTAAGTTACTATTATAAAGAGTTAGAAGAGATTAAAAATAAAAAAGTTAAGAAGATATTAGAAAAAAGTAATTGGTATATTCCATTTAAAGGAGAAAAGTAGATGGGTTGTGAAGTGAAAATAAGTTTGAGTTCTAAAGAAGAGATATATGAGATAGATAAAGTTGCAAAACAAGCAAGTGGTGCTGTTTTAGTTAGAGAGAGGGATGCAGTTATTTTGGCTACTGTTGCAAGAGATGATAATCAAGTAGATGATGATTTTTTACCTCTAACTGTTAGTTACATAGAAAAATCTTATGCAGCTGCTAAAATCCCTGGCGGATATATAAAAAGAGAGACAAAACCTGGAGATTTTGAGATATTAACTTCAAGAATGATAGATAGAAGTTTAAGACCACTTTTTCCAAAAGGTTATGCTTGTCCTACTCAAATTGTGATTTTTGTACTTAGTGCAGATAGTGAAGTTGATTTACAAACTTTGGCTTTAAATGCAGCTTCAGCTGCTTTATATCTTTCAGATATTGAGGTTGATAAAAATGTTGCTGCTGTTCGTATTGGAAAAGTTGATGGTAATTTTGTTATAAATCCAACCATGAGTGAGTTAGCTATAAGTTCATTAGATCTTTTTGTATCTGGAACTAAGGATGAGCTTTTGATGATAGAGATGAAAACAAATGCAACTACACATAGTGAAGTCATCTTTGAGCCTATGATGGGTGAGAGTGCTACTGAGAGTGTCATGACAACTAGAGAGATGAATGAGCTTAGTGATGATGAAATGATTTTGGCACTATCTCTTGCAGGGGATGAGATTGAAAATGCAAGCAGGGCTTATGAAGAGGGATTTTTAGCACTTAAAAAACCTCTTGCTAGTGTTGAGTATAAGAGTGAACTTTTGGAAGATTCTATCTTAGATTATATAGATGAGTTTTATAAACAAGAGGTTAAAACAGCTGTAAGTGAAATGGCAAAAAGTGAAAGAGCTTCTGGATTAAAAACAATTGTTAAAACAATTTCTAACGACGATACAGCAACAAAAGAGGGTTGGAGCAGTGAACTAATCTCTAATATGATAAATATATATAAGAAAAATATCGTAAGAGCTATGATACTTGATGAGGGTATCCGTGCAGATGGAAGAGGATTAAAAGATGTTAGAAATATAGAGATTGAAACAAATATACTTCCATCAGTTCATAGTTCTTGTCTATTTACAAGAGGTCAAACACAAGCTTTGGTAACTCTAACTTTAGGAGATGGTAAAGCAGCTCAAATGTACGACCTTTTAGCACAAAAAGATCCACAATATGAAAATTTCATGGTTCACTATAATTTTCCTGGATTTTCAGTTGGAGAAGCTTCACCTTTAAGACCTCCTGGAAGAAGAGAGTTAGGGCATGGAAATTTGGCAAAAAGAGCATTAGAGTCATCTTTGAATTTACCAAAATCAGAAACTATCAGACTTGTATCTGAGATTTTAGAGTCAAATGGCTCATCTTCAATGGCTACTGTTTGTGGTGGTTCATTAGCCTTAAGAGCAGCTGCAATTGAGAGTGAAAAACTTATAGCTGGTGTTGCTATGGGGCTTATTGTAGAGGACGATAGATATGCAATTTTAACAGATATAATGGGATTAGAAGATCACGATGGAGATATGGATTTTAAAGTAGCTGGAAGCAAAGATGGTATCACAGCTTTACAGATGGATATAAAACTAGGTGGTATTTCACAACAGATTTTAAAAGAGGCTCTTTTGCAAGCAAGTGTTGCAAGAGCTCATATACTTGAAATCATGGAAAAAGCAAATGATGAGATAGAGTTAAATGAAAATGCTCTCCCTTCAAAGTCTATCTTTGATTTAGATCCTTCTACTTTTGGAGCGATTATCGGACAAGCTGGAGCCACTATAAAAAAGATTATTGAGAAGTTTGAAGTTTCAGTAGATCTTGATAAAGCGAGTGGAAGTGTAAAAGTTGAGGGTAAAAACAAAGTTCAAGTCTCTGCTGCATGTGAGCATATACGAGAGCTTGCTAGCCAAAAAAGAGAGTCAAAAAAACCAAATAGAGATGCTGTACAGTTTGAAGAGGGTCAAGTTTTTGACGGAGTTGTAAAAAGAGTAGTTGATTTTGGTGCTTTTGTAGAGCTTCCAGGTGGAATAGACGGACTTTTGCATATCTCAAAATTATCAGATGAAAGAGTCTCTAAAGTTACAGATATTGTCAATATCGATGATAAAGTTAAGGTGAAAATTTTAGCTCAAAAAGGACATAAAGTAGAGTTGGGATTTATTGAGAAACTTTAACCATATTTTTAATCTTATTTGGCTAACATACCACCGCAAAGTGATAAGTAGGGATACGCAAGCCGAACGGACTTTGTAAAACAAATATTTTTATAAGGAGAATTTCTCATGAAGAAAATTCTATTTTTGATAGTTGCTATTGCAACTGCGGCATTTGCAGGCGAAGAGGCTGTTGCAAATGAGACACTTAAAGCTTACTCAATGATAGCTGCTGGTGTTGGTCTTGGTTTAGCTGCACTTGGTGGTGCTATTGGTATGGGTCATACAGCTGCTGCTACAATTGCAGGAACTGCAAGAAACCCAGGTCTTGGCGGTAAGTTAATGACTACGATGTTTATCGCATTGGCGATGATTGAAGCACAGGTTATTTATGCACTTGTAATTGCATTAATCGCTCTTTATGCTAATCCATATCTTGGATAGTTAAAAAATTTATAGAAGTCTTTTTAGGCTTCTATAATCATTGTGCGACCGTGGTGGAACGGTAGACACGCTGCCTTGAGGGGGCAGTGCCTTCGGGTGTGGGAGTTCAAATCTCCCCGGTCGCACCATTTTGTTGAGATATATTCTCAAATTCCTTCCATTTTAAGAGCAAAATTCACATTTTTTTACCTAAATCATACAAACTCTAATGTACAATTATAATAAATTATAGGAGTTTTTAGTGAAAGTAATTGTATTGATTATGATAAGTTTTAATATTTTAATGGCATCTTTTGTAAGAGAGGGAGATGTTGTTAAAGATAGCACAACCAACCTCTTTTGGCAAGATGATAATGCAAGCAAAACTGTAAGATTAAATTTTGAAGATGCAAAAAAGTATTGTGAAAATTTATCTTTTGCAGGTTATGATAATTGGCGATTACCATCTTTATTGGAGCTTCAAAGTATAGTGGACTTTGGAGAGTTTAAACCTGCTATAAATAGAGCTTTTAAAAATGTAACTCCTCGACTTTATTGGACTTCAACACTTTATATCGGTGATTTGGGTCGAGCTTGGTATGTTTATTTTTATGATGGTCGTATTCACTACTATCTTCATGCAAATGATTCTTATGTTCGTTGTGTTAGAGAAAAATAATTTTTTTGTTATTGTAACTATTTAGATTTGTGTTATTTATGTTTATAAATTATTAAATAAAGCTCTTATTTAATATTACATAAATGCTTAGATATGCCTGAATAGTTAGAGCATAAATTACCTAGCGGATTAAACTATTTACCAAGTGCAAAAAAACATGGGATAGTATCAATCCATCTTTATAGATTAAATCCAAAAAATCCAAAAAGTTTATATTATAATATTTTTATTGGTTAATATTGGGTGAGTTGGTAGATTTGTTAAAAAGATAAGAGGGTTAGTATGCTTAAAAATAAGTTAATTTTTTTATTTTTATAACCTCATGATATAAGGACATAGCATATGCAAAGAATTAAAATATTTATAGCTTCTCCATCGGATGTAAAAAAAGAGAGAGATATAACAGGAATTATTTTAAAAAAATTAAAAAGAAAGTATAAAGAACATTATGAAATAGAGTGGATATTTTGGGAAGATAAACCTCTTGTTTCAACAAGCTCCTATCAAGCTGGGATAGATAATCCATCTAGCACTGAACTTGTTATATTTATATTGTGGTCAACACTTGGAAGTGATTTAGACTCTACTTATAAAGGCAAAAAGACAGATAAACAACCTATAACTGGTACAGAGTGGGAGTATGAGGAGGCTGTATCACATTATGAAAAACATAATAAACCTGAGATATTAGTTTATAAAAAAGATAGTGATATACTTTGTTCTATTGATGATAGCACAGAGACTAGAGAGAAAAAAATTGATGATAAAAGTAAGTTAGACAAATTTATACAACATTGGTTTATCAATGAAGATGGCACATTTAAGGGTGCTTATCATCAATTTAAGGAGTCTGAAAAGTTTGAAAATAAGTTAGAAACTCATTTAGAAACTTGGATAAAAGATTTACAAAAAGAGAAGATAAAGTTAAATACAAAAATTGATGAAAGAATTGATGATTTAAAAAATAAGAGTTTAACAACATTTAAAAGTCAAAAAGTTGATGAATCACTACAAAAGAGTAAAAAATGTGCAGAGTTTATTTGTCAAATAATTAGCTTAAAAGAGGAAGAATATTTTGACATTGAAAAATACAATAAAAATCCAAATGAATTTATCGATAACATAACAAAAGATATTTTTAAAGTTCAAGATAGGGATTTTTTAAGAGCATATCTAAAACTTTTAATATACAATGGCGACTATGCATCTACTAAAAATATAACTCATGAAAATGTAAAAATTTCAAATAAATGTCTACAGAGGTTATTAAAATGGCTTTATACTCGCTATCTTAATCGTGAAATGCCAATTGAGTTGACAAAATATTTATCAAAATATGATATTTTGATAAATTACAATGACACAGATAAAGAGTGGATAAATACTCTAGTGAAAAATTTTGAAATAAATAATTATAAGGTATTTTTATTAAATGGAGAGAAGCAAAAAATTGATGAGTATAAAAAATTAAATCAAGCTTTTTCAGAGATAAAGGCTTGTGTATTGGTCTGCTCAAATAGCATAAATGATAAAAAATGGCTTACAAAAGAGAGAGCATGGATAAAAGAGCAACAGCGTGAAATTTTAGAATTTAATATTATTCCAGTTTATAGTAAAAAAAGTAATTTAAAAAATGAAAATTTTATTGATTTTAGCATAGAGTATAAGTCTAAATTTAGTGATTTAATTAATAAAATAGAGAAAAAGTCTATTCCCATAGAGTTTGCTAATATACAAGAACCAATGATACAAGAATCAATTAAAAAGAGTATATTCCCTTTAGGATATATTTTAATTTTAATTTCTTTATTAGTTGCTGCATTATTTATTGTTAAAATATATATAATTAAACCAGAGGTTAAGCCAGATATTGTGATATATACAGCTAGAACTGTTCAAAGTCCTTATGGTATGATTGGTGAAAATATCGTAGAATATGTAGCAAAAGATGCTAAAATAAGTATAAAAACTAAACTATCAAGTGGTTCTTATGCTAATTTGGAAAAGTTAGCAGAATCAAATGAAGGGCAATTAACAATGGTAATCGTGCAAGCTGATGTACTTCAAGAATATATAGTAGATAAGCGGGCTAACCATAAAATAAAGAATTTCAAAGTATTGGCACTATTGCACAAAGAAGAATTTCATCTAATCGTCAGGGCAGATTCAAATCTTACATCTTTTGACCAAATTATCGAAGAAGGGGTAAGAGTTGATGTGGGTAAAAAAAAGAGTGGTCCACACACAAGCTCAAAATTTTTAGTAAAAGAGATGTTCTCATCTAAGTTTATGGATGTAGATATAAAAGAAGAAGATAAAAATACAACATTAAGAGATGTTTTAACAAAATTAAAAAACAATGAAACAGATGTAGTTGTAGTAATAGCAGGACAACCACTAAAGGTATTAAATGATTATGAAGGATTGAAACTTTTAACATATGATAAAGAGCTTTTATTAAAGAAAAGAAGAGAGTTAGGAATTATAGAAGAGTATACAAATAGTTATGCAGAGTCAGATATTACAAGTTATGTTTGGAATGATACAAGTGTTCATACATTAAATACAAGAGCATACTTAGTAGTTTATGATGATGGAAAAAATAACCAAGAGCTTTTGAAAAAGTTTGCAAACTCATATGTAGACAATCTTTGTAAGATAAAAAAATTGGCAATTAAAAAGAATGAAGTACACATAAAGTGGCTAGAGATACCTGAGCATTTAGAGGACTTACCTAAAGGATTAAGTTATTCGCCAATTATAGAAAAGGTATGGGGTGATCCAAAACAACCAATTACGGAATGTGTGCATTAAAGATAAATAAATATTAGGAGTATATTAAAAAAATATAAAAAATCCAATAAGCTAATACTATAATGTTTTTATTGGTTAAATACAAAATTTAAAAAAGAAGGATAAAAATTGACACAAGAAAAAAAGAAAATGACTTTAACAACAAAAGTAGTTTTAGGAATGGTACTTGGTATACTAGTCGGACTTGTCATAAACACCTCAGGGTTAAATGTTGAGGGAAGTTTCGTAAGTGAGTATATAGTAGGTCTGTTTCATATAATGGGAACGATGTTTATAACAGCACTTAAGATGCTTGTTGTGCCATTAGTATTTTTCTCACTCATAACTGGAGTTTTAGGAATTGGTGATATAAAATCTTTGGGTAAAGTTGGTGCAAAATCATTTGCTATCTACCTTATGACAACAGCGATTGCAATAGCCTTAGCTATCTCCATAGCAGTAGCAAGTGGCATAGGTGAAGGTGCAAACCTAAGCTCAGATGCTTCATTTACAGCCAAAGAGGCTCCACCACTTAGCTCTGTTTTGATTGATATAATACCTTCTAATGTTGTTGCATCTATGGGTGAGGGAAAGATGCTTCAAATTATCTTTTTCTCCATACTTCTTGGTATCTCTATCTTGATGGTTGGACAAAAAGCAAAATCGATTGTTAATGGTATAGAGATAATGAATGAAGTTATGATGAATATGGTAAATATCATAATGGCAGTAGCTCCATATGCTGTATTTGCTTTGATTGCCAAAGCTATCTCAAATCTTGGTCTATCTCTTTTGGCAGAT
>JAMOMC010000024.1 GCA_027068765.1 Campylobacterales bacterium | reverse complement strand
ATAGTTGCTACTATGATTTTGATATTCTCATTTTTGAACTTTTTAAATATCTCATCTCTTTGGTTTGCTGGCAGTCCTGCATGGTAAGCTAAAGTGTTAAAACCGCTGTTATTTAAAAAGTTAGAAATCTGTTCAGTCTCTTTTCTTGTAAAACAGTAGATTATGCCACACTCATCTTTGTGTGTTTTTAAAAACTCTACAATTTGATCTTTTCCATTTCCTAATCTTTTTTGGCTCCTTATGATTAGGTTTTCTCTTTGTATCTTGCTTCTTTTTACATTTTGCTTATCTATCGATAGAGTTTTTAGTATGTCCGCTTCTACATTTTTTGTAGCGGTTGCTGTAAAAGCAGTTATAGAAGTGTTTGGAAAGTTACTTTTTAAAAATTGCAATTTTCGATAATCATCTCTAAACTCATGTCCCCATTCACTAACACAATGAGCTTCATCGATAACAAAAAAGTTTATATCTACATTTTGAAGTTTTGACATAAAATACTCAGATGTAAATCTCTCAGGTGCAACATACAAAAACTTTACATTTTTGTTTAAAAGCTCTGCATAAATATGATTATTTTCCTCCATAGAGTTTATAGAACTTATCATAGATGCACTGATACCATTTGCATTTAGGTTTGCAACTTGGTCTTGCATTAGGGCTATCAAAGGTGAGATGACAACTGTTGTGCCACTCATCATAAGTGTTGGAAGTTGAAAGATTAGAGATTTTCCACTACCTGTTGGAAGTATAGTCAAAAGATCTTTTTTTTGTAAGATATGCTCTATCGCCTCATCTTGAATAGGTCTAAAAGTATCAAAACCAAAATGTTTTTTTAATATCTCATTTTTGTCCATTTTTGCATCCTAGTTTTTTCATTATCATATCAAATTTAAAGAGTAAGTTAAAAAAATATGACAAAATGAAATATTTTTTTAAATAATTCTCTCTTCTATCACATTTAACCCAAAGCCACTAATGCCTACAAACTCTCTATGTTTTGAAGTAACTAAAAGTTTAATATCTCTAAATCCCAAATAGTTCAATATCTGAGCACCAATGCCATACTCTTTCATATAAGGATTTTCATTTACAGCTTTTTCTAAAAATATAAAAACTCCACCCTCTTTTTTTAAAATCTCAACACTTTTAAATATACTATGATGACGATTTTTGCTAAATAGTTCTAAATCTGTTGAAATGTTATGAAATCTCACATTTTGAAGAGGTTTATCATTTTTAAAGATAAAAGCTACATGATGGTTTTCATTGTGGTCCAAAAAATCAACTTTTTTAACTTCAGCATCTAAAAAAGTTGTTTTGGATTCTCCTACAACTTTGATAAGCGACTCATTTTCCATACGATACTCAACAATATCAGATATAAAAACAATTTTTAAATCATGCTCTTTTGCAAATACCTCAAGATCATCTCTTCTAGCCATTGTGCCATCTTCTTTCATAATTTCACATATCACAGCACTTGGAGCAATACCTGCTAATTTACACATATCAACAGATCCCTCAGTATGCCCAGTTCTAACCAATGTCCCCCCATCTTTTGCAATAAGTGGAAATATATGCCCAGGACGAACAAGATCACTAGCAGTTGATGTATAATCTGCCAAAAGATGGATAGTCATATCTCTCTCGTGTGTAGAAATCCCTGTTTCACACTCTTTTGCATCTACCGAAACTGTAAAAGCAGTCTCATAAGAGGAATCATTTTTGCTAACCATTGGGTTTAAATCAAGTCTTGTGGCAATTTCATTTGTTAAAGCAACACAAATGAGTCCTTTTGCATAAGTTGCACAAAAGTTAACCATATCGGGAGTAGAAAATGTAGATGCATAGACCAAATCCCCCTCATTTTCCCTATCTTCATCATCAATCATGATGATCATTTTCCCTTTTTTTATCTCTTCAATTGCTTCTTTTACTCTCTGAATTGGCATAGTTTCTCCATCTTTTTATGCAATTATATCAATTTTCCCAAAAAAACACTTGACAAAAACAAAAAAAGTTACTATAATCACATCTCAAATTTAAATAACTTGTATTGGGGTGTCGCCAAGCGGTAAGGCATCGGCTTTTGGTGCCGACATCAGGGGTTCGAATCCCTTCACCCCATCCAATGTTGTCTAAGTTTACCTTCATTGTCGCGGGATAGAGCAGTTTGGTAGCTCGTCGGGCTCATAACCCGAAGGTCGGTGGTTCAAATCCGCCTCCCGCAACCAAAATTTAAATTTAATTGTCGACTTGAGTTGACAATTTTTAGTCTTCACCAAGAGCTGGACGAGTCATAACTGTAGTAAAGCCCCATTTTTGAAAATTTACACATTCTTCACAATGCCAAGCAGTTCTTTTTAAAAGTGGATAATAATATCTATACATTTTTACCTCATAAATTTTTCTATTACAAGAAGAACACTGATATCGAGTTAAATTTTTCATTTAAATCTCCTAATCTCTGATATCAGCATAATGATTAAAATCACAGCTAAAATCATCAAGTGGTTGTATAAAGTTAAATTAATATTGACCGATATATAAATAAAAATATCGGAGTCGATAAAATGAGTGAAATTATTTTTTTTATATTTATATTTATAATGATAGCTATATTTATAAATATTAAAAAACAAAAAAGCAAAAAACAAAACCAAAAAAATAGATATATAAAAAATAGATATATAAAAAATAAACCTAACTATGAAAAAATAAATCTCTGCAATAAAATATCAAATGATAAACCAAAAAAATTAACATATAAAGAAAGAATAGAAAAAGGTAAAAAATTTGAAATATTTATAGGAAAAAGACTTGAAAAAAAAGGTTATAAAGTAGATTATAATGGAGAAAGAAAAGGAAAAAAAGATGATGGAATTGATTTAGTTGCATATATGAGAAATATAACTTTATTAGTTCAATGTAAAAATTGGAAAGCAGATGGAAGAAAAATAAAACACAATCATTTAAAAGAGTTTTTAGGAAATTGTGAAGTATATATAGAAAAAAATAATCAAAACAAAGAGAATAAAATTGTTAAAGTATTTTGTACATCTAACTATATATTAGATAAATCAGCAGAAAAATTTATTGAAGAAAATAAAAAAATAATTAGACATGAAGTTATAGAATTTTATTGAGAAGAAACTTATACTATAAATTTTTATTTTAGTAAACCGATATGTAAATAAAATTATCGGAGTCAAAAATGTTAAAAAAGATTATAAGTATAATCGTATTAGTTATATTTTTAGTGGGATGTAATGAAACATACAGAGAAGAACAAAATTTATCAAAACAAGACTTTTATCAAGATAAAGAAAAAATAGAAAATGGTATTAAAACTTTTGCATTAAATGTAGGACAAGTAAATATATATTCATTTGTAATGCAAGAAGATGGTTTTGTAAATATTGGAACACATGGTTCTTATTGTAAATTAAACTTAATAGACAATAGAGGTAAAGTTATAGATAAAATATCTATATACAAACCAGAAATAAATCCACAAATAAATAAAGGTAAGTATTACATAGAGATACAAGCAAAAGATGACAGATGTGACAATTTTAGTTTGTTTTCACCAAAAATTTTAGATAAATATACAGATGGAAGTCAAGACGATATAACAAATGGTGAACAAGATTTGAATTAGACCAAAAACTCATAACCCGAAGGTCGGTGGTTCAAATC
>JAMOMC010000023.1 GCA_027068765.1 Campylobacterales bacterium | reverse complement strand
ATAGGTCTTGAAAGAGTTAGTGAGTTAGTAGATATAGGAGAAAAAAATCTTGCACAATTTAATTTTGGTGAACACTGCTGTATAAAAAAAGCGGGTGATAAGCTTGGTATGCCAAAAGAGTTGTTTGATAAGATTTTGGTATCTGCAAGTGCTAAAGAGACTCCAAAAGAGTTATTTTTTCAACTAAAACCTAAAGGGGTACTTGTGATACCTATAAAAAACTCAATTTTTAGATTTGAAAAGCTATCAGAATCTAAGTTTTTAACTCAAGAGTTTGCTGGATTTGTATTTGTTCCGTTAATTAGTTGAATCTTTAACTCTAAATATAACTTTATTTGATGTAGCATCAAAAGATTTCATTTGGTAAAATCTACTCTATCAAAAAGGATTTTGCCAAATGAAAATTTATGATATTAAGCTATTTCAAGAGTTAGATAAAACATTTAAAGATGAGATAAATCAATATGCAAAGTTAGTTGAATTTCAAAAAGGAGAGAGCCTTTTTTTGAAAGATGAACTTATGCATTATTTTTATATCATCATCAGTGGTAAGGTCAAGACTTATCAGCTTAATCTCCAAAATTCTAAAGAGCAGACTATATATATACTAAGAGCTGGTGATATGTTTGATACTATAGTTTTGCTTGATGATAAACCTCATGATGTCATGTATGAGACTTTAGACATAACTGAGGTTATGCAATTACCAATCAAAAAAATGAGAGAGTGGATTATGACAAATAGAATACTTAATCAAAAATTTTTTCCATATCTTGCATCACAAATGCGTCAAGTTGAAGAGTTGGCGACTGACCTCTCTTTGTATGATACTTATCATAGATTGATAAAATTACTACTTCAAAATTTAAACCCCCAAAATAGAGAGAAACATAACCTCATACAAGATTTATCACATAATGAGATTGCAAATTTAATAGGTACAGTTCGCCATGTAGTTGAGAAGCATCTGCATAGATTTAAAGATGAAGGTCTTGTTGAGACAAGCCGTAAACATATAGAGATTAAGGATATAGAACAACTTGTAAAAAACTTTGACTCTTAGATTCACACAGTTGAAAGATAGAAGATATTTTCTTCTATCTTTATGATTATTGGGTACATTTTCCTAAATATCCACGAAAACTTAATGTTCCTTCTATTGCCACACCTGTTACTACACCAGAATCTTTAACTTCAATTTTTAGTATATGTGTTTGAGGCACTCCAGCTGGAATACTTATATTTGCTGTACCACTTCCTGTAATTCCTGAGTTATTTTGCCAAGCATCTTCGATAAATGTTGATTGTCCTTGCCCAAAGTGATCTACCACTAAGATATTATCAAGATAAACTTTTGCACTGTTGTCGGCCTTTAATCTAGTAACATTTAATGAAATATCATCACAAGCACAAATTTCTATACTAATGTTATTTTCATTTTGGTTATTGCCTGAAAAATCAAACCAACTCATACTTGGTGCCCATGAGAGACGGCCAGTATAGTCATTACTAGGTAGAGAAGATGGTTCTAACTCTGTAAAGATGTCTCCTGAGTATTGTGCTGCTTGTGTTAGATTGATATCATAAACTTCTCCACAAGGCTCTCCCACACAAAGATTAAGTTGTGTAAAATCTACAGCTGTATCGTCTTGAACATAAATATCAAGGTAACCTGTACTTAACATAGTATCAAAAATATTTCCTGAACCAGTTGTATTATTTATATTTGCTAAATTAGCTTGTGCAATATACTCTCCATTACTTATGGCACTTAAAGTCCATCCTTGTGGAGCCAAAGGATATACATTATCATAAAAATGTCCACCAGCATGATTTGTACCATAATCACCCACATACATTGCATCATTACTATGGAGTGAGCTACCTATAACTTTATATCCTACATTTAACTCTGCTTTTGTGATGATACCATTTATATTTGCTAAGCTTAGAGTATCTACAAAATGATAATCATATTTTGTATAATCATAAGATGCAAGATTAGAGTAAACAGTATTATTTAAAGCAGTCGTCTCTAAAGTGTTCGATGGTGTTGTAACAGCATCAGCTGTTGGATTAAAAGCATCAATAGTACCACCTATAATCTTAACTAACTGTTCTGTTTCACTACACTCAAATTTATCAACAATTTGAGTAATTTCTTGAATTGGGTTAGGTTTTGAACAAGTTGCTACAGTAATGAAATCTACAGAAGTATCATCTTGAACTGTTACATCAAAATTTTGATATGTATTGACATAAGTTAAAAGTGTTGAGTTATCATTAAGTGTAATATTTGAAAAATTATTCCAGTAAATATCTGTTGTTGGATTAGTATTACTAATGAGTTGATTATTCCATCCAAGTGAATTTAAATCATTTAATGCACTACTGAAAATATCAGTAGTTGTTGCATCTGCATCAATATTTGCAAGACTTAATGTATCATTTCCTTGAAGAGAAGTTCCATTGGACTTCAAACCAATATAAAATTGCCCTTTAGTAATACCAGAAGGTAATCCAGAAATAAATTCTCCAAAAAGCCTATTAGCATTTGGTTCATCATAATCAACAAAGCTTGCATTAACATTATTGTTGTAAGCAACATTACTTGGATTGTTAACAACTTGACTTGAAGCAGTTGCATTTTCTATACCATTAGCTAATGAAAATAGATCTTCTAAACCATAATGTTTCACTTCTCTTATCTCTTCTGCTGTACAAGTAAACTCTTTTACCAATTTATCACCTGTTAAAATTTTATCACCTCCACGGACATCTTGTGCTATATTATAAGCTTCTTGTGTCTCTAAGTTTAGTGATGTCTCTAAAGAACCTATAGCCTTATTAATGCAAGTTTCATTATTTTTACACTCTGATGAAATATCATTATCAAACTCTTTAATATTTAAAGAGATTAGGCTCTGTGCTAAGGCTTCTATATTAGCTTGTTGTGCATTTGCACCAGTTACACCTTTGTCCCCTAAGCTATTTAGATTATTTTTAATAGCATTAAGTAAAGGTTCTGTTAAATCACTTGATAATGTTAAGTTTTCTAATCCCTTTATATCTGTTTGTGCAAATATTCCTAACAATTCATGCTCATCAACATTTCTATCAAAAGCTAAAGAGAATTTACCTTCGTTATATTTAACATTTGCTCTATCTTGTAGTTGAATAAGAACTCTTTGGTTATCTTTTTGCTCTATATTTCCACTCTCTTCATTATCGCAAATATAATTTTTATTGTAGTCATTACAAGTTCCTAAAATCATAGTTTGAGAAACTCCTTTTATCTTTCCACTCTCTTTATCTACTGGATTTACTGGTGCTGAAGAGGAGCTACTTCCACATCCATTAAGTCCAATAGTAGCAGCTGCAATCAGCGACATTGATACTCTTATCACATTTTTCATATTTATATTCCTTATCTTTCTTCTAAAAATTCAATATTAACCCTATATAGGGCACCTTATTTTAAAATGGCACTATGAAAATTGTATTAAAAGAGTGTAATGAAGTGTAAAGGTTAGAGGAAAAGTTAATAATTTTTTTCATAACTACATAAATCTATCTAAATAAGAGTGTAACTCAACCTAGCATATATCCTTTTCCATAAATATTAGTGATAGAGTTTACAGGAAGTTTTTTACGAAGATTACTTACTTGATTTTTAACAGAATCTATAGAAATTTCTTGAAAAAACTCATCTTGCCAAACTACAGCCATAATCTCAGCATAACTTACA
>JAMOMC010000022.1 GCA_027068765.1 Campylobacterales bacterium | reverse complement strand
TCAGGGTTTTCAATGCCATATATTTTATAAAGTGTACTAGCTATGCTTAAAGGGTCAAACTCATATGTTCCACTTTTTGGTTCTAAGTATAGTCTATTTACTAAACCGCCTTTTCCACCCAAAGCAGTCTCTCCAACTACACCTTGGTGAGAAAAATATCTTTTTCCACCTAAAATAAAAAGATTTTGTAAATTACCGTGGTCCCAGCCATTGGAGTCATTTAGATTTACATTTCTTCCAAACTCTCCAAAAACCATTATATTTATGCTATCTTCTTTACCTTCTGCTTTTAGATGGGCTAAGGCAGATTTTAAAGTAATGAAGAGTCCTTTCATCCTCTCAACATAATTTAATGCATTACCATGGTCATCCCAACCACCAAGTCCTGATGTACTCAAAGTTATAACTTTGGTGTCTGGATTGTTAGTAGCAATTTTGATAGCTGTTTGCATCTTTTGTGAAAAATGGTTATTGCTATATGCTTCATCACCCAAATCTGGTATTGGTGCATTTTTTATATCTTCTATAAAAGATGCTATTGGTGCTCTTTTTGAAAAAGCCTCTTTTACTTTATTTTCACCATTTAATGATTGTGCTAAAGTTTCCATTTTTGCATCTAAGCTTGGATCAAATCCATCATCTTGGTCACTTCTATTGTAGTTTGGGATACTTCTTTCAGAAGGTGTATACAATCTCCAATCTCTTTGATATGACCTTTTATATGGATTATTGAGATTTCTATCCATTCCAACTGGCTTTAAAAATGGCTTTACAGAAACAAACTCTCTATCATAAAAAGAGTTCTCTCCATCAAGTGTTATAAATGGAAGCATACTATTTTCATTTATAACTCCATTTTTTTCTAAAATAAGAGCTAAATTTGTAATAATTCCTGAACTTTCAGCATCATATGAGCCTTTTTGATTTTGTTCTGTGCAAAGACCGTGGGCTTTGTTTCGGCTCTCTTCTCTTTTGTGCGAATAACAAGTTCTAAAAAGAGTCATATCTCCATTTGCAAAAAGATCCTCCATCTCTTCACCACCAGCTTCACCCCAACAGTTGTTTGGTGTTTTTGTGATTGTTCCAAAATAGTTATAGCTATTTTTTGATTTCTCTCTTATCTCATCAAGATTTGTTAAGTTTCCACAAAGCTCACTAGCTCCTCCTGCTAAAAAGACGATAATACTTTGAGCTTGATTTGCACTATTAACCCCACTATCAAACCTAACTTTACTTAAATCTAACCTTTTGGCTAAGACAGCAGTTGGAAGATGCAAAGCGACACCAGTAATTAACGACAGTTTTAAAAATCCTCTTCTTCTCATTTTACTTCACCTCTTTAAATAAATATAGACTATCTAATCTTGAAATATAGTTTAAAACTACAAGTGCAATATTTTTCTTATAGCTTAACCTACGATCTAGTTCTCTTTGTTTATCTTCACTTGAATAAAACATATCAAAAGGATAAGTAAGCTCTGCATCTTTTAGCATATGGTTTTTAAAAAGATCTAACTCTTTTTTATATGCTTTTCTCGATAAAGTAGATAAAAAGATATGATTTACAAATGATTCCAAACTTTTTACTTCATCACTCTCATCAAATGTAAAGTTTTTATTATCTACAAAAGAGCTACCCCACCCTCGCCTACTCCAAGAGCTATAATCATCTTTATAATCAGAATTTGAAGCAAGTAAAAGAACTCTATTTCTTATATATGTATGATAAGTTACAAAAGATAAAGTATCTAAAGGAACTCTATCTAGTTTTCCAAGCTTATACTTCATACTAGCTTGTCCCATCTTCTCTAATTCACCTCTAAAAGTATTAAATGTGTGTCTAAAATGTTGATAATCTATCTTTTTTGTTAATGAAAAAAATGACTCTTCAGCACTTTTAGCTCTATTTGTATGTATAAGATACTCTTTTGAAAAGATTATTTGAAGTAGTATATCTTGCCAAGTCTCAGGAGAAGAGGAGACGATTGTATCTGCTATAGTAGATTTTTTTGAAGAGTTAGCATTTGGAAAGAAAAAATCAACCAATCTTATAGTTACTCCTTTTGCAAATTTGTCAGACTTAACAAGTTCCCTATAAAAATCATCTCCACTATAGATTGTTGTATCAAAAAGCTCAATTGGTTTTGTATTTACATTTAATCCAACAACAAGAGTAAAACTTCTTCTATCTAATCTCCAGTTTTGTAAAGCACGAGCTGCTAATGGAACTTTATTATCATCAAGATCATTTAAATAAAGCTCAAACATCTCTCTTCCATTATCTTCAGGACTTCTAAATCTTCTCCAGTTATCTTCACTCATCATGTGGATATATGTCATATATCTCATCCCCTCTTCATCTTTTAAAGAGGTAAAAATTCTATTATAAACACTAGCGATATTAGGCATCTGAGAAGAGTCTAACTCTTGTGCAGGTGAAAACATAATAGTTTGTGTCAAGATATAAGATATCCAATGTTTTAAAAAGTGATTATCAAGATTTTGCATAACATAAAAACGACTCAATATCTTATTTGTTTCTAAGGGAACATAATCAGAAGTTGTATAATAAAATTTTTCTCTATCTGCTAATATCTCTTCAATCTCTTCATTATTTGATATATTTTTATTAAGGTTGTCTTTTAGTGTGCTTATAAAATTTCCAGAGTCAATTTTTTGCTGTAACATATTATACTCATATCCAAAAAAGAGTGTCTCTAAAAGTTTGTTTGCAACTTGAAGTTTATTTTCTTCGCTTAATGAATTAAAATCACTATCACTTAAAAGTTCAAGTTTATACTCTGAATAAGGTTTTACTTTTTCATAAAAAGAGAGCTCTTTATACTCTAAATCATACTTGTCAGGCTCTTTTAATTTTGGAATTTTTTGAGTTTGGGGTTCATCTTTTATAATATTATCTTTTTTAGGAGTATCTTCACTTTCATCAACAACCTTACCACAAGATGTAAATAATAATGAGAGAAGCACAATAGAGGCAGATTTTAAAATTAAATTTTTTCTATTCATAGTGAGCCTTTTAGTTAAAGTATATTAACTAAATCGGACAAATTTAAAAAAACTTAACCTAATTTTGGATGATTTGCTCTTTATCTAATGTTTCTTGCATATCTATCTGCATCTGTTTAAACCAATTTTTATCTTTAGTTATATCTATACTTTTAAGATATATCAATTTTACTTTTCCACTTTTTGCTTTAAAATTTTTAGAATCTAAAACATTTTTTGTATTTACTACTACAATAGGTTGAACTTTTGTTTTTAATTTTGAAGCTATTAATTTTGCACCACCTTTAAACTCCATCATGTTTTTCCCATCACCTCTTGTTCCTTCTGGAAAAATAGCGATAGTTCGCCCTGCTTCAACTCTATCTTTACAATCTGCAAAAAGTTGCATAAGTGACTTTTTATCTTCTCTATCTATTGAAATCATTTTTGAGAGCCTCATTATATTTCCAAAAAAGGTGATATTTTCTATCTCTTTTTTAGCAACCCAAGCCAAATCATTAGGGTAAATTGCCTCTAATAAAATAATATCAAGAAAACTTTGATGATTTAAGATAACCATTTTAGCCTCTTTATCCGCTTCTCCAATAACCTCTAACTCATAATTAAGTAAATACTTTTGTAACCTAGCCCAACTCTGTCTAATTTTTCGATTATGTTTTTTAAAAATTAACATTAAAAATAGAACAGCTGATACAGTTATTACAAACTGTACAAAAGTAAAACTTGCTTTAATTTTTTGTAAGATTTTCATCTATCCATCCAATCTTCTTATTTTCTAATAACACTTTTATATAACCATCTTTTTCTAACAATATATCCGCTTTAGTAGGTTCACTTGTTGTATAAAAGATAGTTGAATTTTTTGTAGGTAGTATTTTTAAATCTATATCTTTTTCAAGCACAACTTTTGAGATGGGAATTTGCAGATAGACAACATATGCCAAAACTATAAAAACAATCACTAAAAGATATAGCTTTTTGCTTCTTAGAAAAAAGAGAAATACTATAAAAGCTAAAACAATTAATGCTACAGCTTTATAAAGTGCAAGCTTGCTCTTTTGTGGATTCAAATCTGTTTGTGTACTAACTGTAGTATCTTCTAAAATCATATCAAATGAGACTATATTATATTTATTGCTTAAAAGATCAAAATATTTAAATTTAAATATTTTGATATCATTTGGAATTATCGCAAAATAAAAGATACTCTGCTGTAATCCACTTTTTTCTATCTTATCTATTCCATCTCTTATTGCAAATGGTAGATGAAAATCTTCTAAGTTTGCAGAAGTTGCATTTATCTCTAAAAGTACAATATTTGATTTTTCATCATATTTTTTTGCATGATGGCTTGTTAATGTAAAATCTTCTGATAACACTAAAGAGAACTCTCTATCCTCTCTTAGAGCAACAATTTTGGGTTTAGGTGCTAAAAGTATCTCACTACTTTCACCTCTTTTAGACTCTGCTGTAACTTTGAAATCAGGAAGTCTTGCTTTTGTTGAGAGTGCTTTTAAGATATAAGTTATCTCATAATTATTAGCACCTGTTTTTCTCCAAGATGCATCTTTGTTTAATATTTGTACATTTTTTGCATTTAAAAAAGTTGTCTTTAAGGTGTTTACATTTTCATGTGTAACAATCGCTTTTATCTTTACTTTTAAGTGTTGAGAGAGATAAATCTTCTCTACTTTAGTTAAAAAGGATAGAAAAACAGTCTGTGAGCGAATATAGGGAGTATGAGTATCATCATTTAGAAATTCTTCATCTTCATCAAAAGCCATTGAGTCATCAGTCGTTGAAAAGACTTCAATATCAGTTGGTTCATCAACACTGTCCATATATTCATCAGCTGTCATAATCTCTTCTTCGATTATATGTGCATCTTCTTGAGTGATTTGAGGTTTTTGATCACTTGTTCCAAATAAATCTGAGAGAAAACTAGCTTGTACATTTAATGCAAAAAATATTAAAGTTAAAGATAAAAAGCATTTTAACTTCAACTAATCAAGCCCTTCAACATTTTAATACCATCATCACTCCCTAAAATTGACTCCATAGCACGCTCTGGATGAGGCATAAGACCAAAAATATTTCTATCTTCATTACAAATTCCAGCGATACAATCTAGTGAGCCATTTGGATTATCTTTATCTCCATTTGCATCACAATAGGTTAAAAGAACTTGTTTGTTTTGGTGAAGTTTCAAAAGAGACTCTTTATCTACATAGTAATTTCCCTCACCATGAGCTATCGGAATATTTAAAATATCACCAACATTTAACTCTTTTAAAAAGTCATTGTCACAATTTTCAACTTTTAAGTGTTGATGTTTAGATATAAAATGTACATTTTCATTGTGTTTCATAGCACCAGGAAGTAAGCTAGCTTCCAAAAGAATTTGAAATCCATTACAAATTCCCAAAAGCTTTCCTCCACTTTTAGCATACGAGATAACACTTTTCATTATAGGAGAAAATTTAGCAATAGACCCACTTCTTAATGCATCTCCATAAGAGAAACCACCAGGAAGAATCACCAAATCAGTATTTTTTGGCAGATTTTCATCTTTATGCCATACAAACTCTACATCCTCTCCCAATATATTAAAAGCATATTTTGTATCTCCTTCACAGTTTGTACCAGGATATACAATAACAGCTATTTTCATTTGAGTATTCCTATCTCATAATCTTCTATCACAGTATTTGCCAAAAGCTCTTCACACATTTTTACAAGAGAATCTTTAGCTTTTTTTTCATCATCTTCATCTAAATCTATAACTATCTGTTTTCCAATTCTCACATCTTTTACATTTGAAAATTCTAAAGAGCCTAGAGCATGATGCACAGCTTTACCAGCTGGATCTAAAACACCACTTTTAAGAGATATATTTACAACCATCTTCACTTGGCATCTCCCAAAATCCTTTTTAAAACCTCTTCGTATGCAACTTTTACATTTCCAATATTTTGGCGAAACCTATCTTTATCTAAACTTTCGCCACTTTGCATATCCCAAAATCTACAACTATCTGGACTTATCTCATCACTAAGAAGAATTTCACCATTTTTATCTATTCCAAACTCAACTTTAAAATCGATAAGATTTAAATCTCGTTTTTCAAAAAATTCTTTTAAAATTCTATTTACATGTAGACCTTTTTGTCTTAATATATCAAGTATTGCTCTATCTTTTACAAGCTCCAATATTATACAATGGTCATCTATAATTATAGGGTCATTTAAATCATCATCTTTTAGATAAAACTCCACAAGAGTAAAAGGTAAAACTTTTCCATCTTCAATGCCTAATCTTTTTGAAAGAGACCCAGTTGCTGTATTTCTAACAACTACTTCGATTAAAATAATATCTACTTTCTTAACTAACTGATGGTTATCATCAAGAGTTTTTACAAGGTGAGTTTTTAAACCACTCTCTTCTAAAAGTGCAAAAAGTTCTGTACTAATTTTACAATTTAATGCTCCTTTTCCTTGCTCACTCCCTTTTTTCTCTGCATTAAAAGCTGTTAAATCATCTTTAAACTCTGCTATTAACTCATCTTCATTTGTTGTTGTGTAAAGTTTTTTTGCTTTACCTTCATATAAAAGTTCTTTTTTTTCCATTATCACTCCTAGTGAAATCCATTTGTAATTGTTAATACTTTGATAGTATCTAAAGCGGTTTTAAGCTGTATATCTTTTAAGATATCTTCTTTTGTAATCAGTTTTTTATCTTTTTTACTCTTATCTTTTTTCTCAATCTTTTTCTTTCCCTCTAACTCTTCAAGCTGACCCTCTAAATGTTTTTTAAGATCACTCTCTTTTATAGAAAAATCATTTTCATCAACTATAACCTCACCAGGATAAACTTCAATATCAGGCAAAACACCAGTTGCTTGTATAGTTCTTCCAAGTGGTAGATAGTATCTAGCAACAGTTAGCCTTAGAGCTTCTTCTTGTCCTATTGGGAGTATGACTTGAACTGAACCTTTTCCAAAAGTTTTTTGTCCAACTAAAACTGCTCTTTTATGGTCTTGCAAAGCTCCACCAACAATCTCACTAGCACTGGCACTTCCGCCATTTATAAGGACAACCATAGGAACATCTTTAAATGTACCTCTTTTAGTAGCATTATAAACTTCATTTTCTCTCTCTAGTTTCCCTTTTTGTGAAACTATAACTCCATCATCTATAAAAAGATCACTTAAGCCAACAGCTTGGTTTAAAAGCCCTCCAGGGTTATTTCTAAGGTCTAAAATAAGACCTTTCATAGCTCCTTTGTTTTTAGAGAGTGCTTTTTTCACCTCGTCTGTTACTTTTTTATCAAAGCTTGTAACCCTAACATACAAAACATCACTATCTTCAATTTTTTTAGTATAAACAGAGTCTATTTTTATAATATCTCTAATTATTTCAATATTTAGAGGTTTACTCTCTTTTTTTCTCACAATTGTAAGTTCAATCTTAGTTCCTGGTTTACCTCTCATGATACTAACAGCTTCATCTATAGTCATATTAAGAGTTGAAGTGTCATTGATTTTTAAAATTATATCTTCACTTTGTAAACCTGCTTTATCAGCTGGAGTACCTTCAATTGGAGCGATTACAGTCAAAGCACCATCTCTCATGCCAACTGTGATACCAAGTCCACCAAACTCACCCTCAGTTTGTATCTGCATATCTTTAAATTTCTTCTTATTCATAAATGATGAGTGTGCATCTAAATTTGATAAAAGACCCTCTAAAGATTTATCAACAATATCTGAAATATTTTGATCATCAACATAATACTGCTCTACTGTCTGTATCACCTTTGTATATTTTGCCAAGGCATTAAGTCTACTCTCTCCAATTTGTTCACTTAAAACTACATCACTCTTAGCAAAAAGTGATGAAGATAAAAAGAGAGCAGATGCTGCAAATGTTGAGATAAAGCCTAAAGCTATAAGTTTTCTATCTTTCATATGTTGTAATTCTCCAAAATTAATTATAAATTAAAATACATTCTAGTTAAATTGTGCTAAAAAGGAATTTAAAGGTATATTTTTTTTCATTAAGTATATTTTTCACTGTTACTTTTTAGATAGAAATCTCTTTAATATCCGCAATACTTTTAAAATCTTGATAGATTAAAGCAATCAAATTTTTTCGATTATTTTTGATTTTTGCATCTTCTACATTTACCATAACCTTATCAAAAAAGTTATCAATCTCTTTTTTTAATCCAAAAAGTGCATCTAGTTTATCTCTATAATTTTTATACTCTTTGTTAAAAACTTGAACAAACGCTTCATATAGTTCACCCTCTTCCACTTTTTCAAAAAGCATTTTATCTACACTTATTTTATCTTCTAACTCCATATCTTTTATAATATTTGCAACTCTTTTAAATGTACTAAATGACTCTTTAAAATGTTTTTGCTCTACTATCTGGTTAAGTGCCAAAACTTTTTTATAAATCTCTATTATATCTCTCTCACCACTTTTAAATACAGCATTTATTACAGATGGGTTTGCATTTATATATCCAGAGAGTCTCTCTAGAAAAAAATTCTCTAAAAGTTTGAAGTCAAAATCATCATAAGGTTTTGCTAAATTTTGTAAATCATCTCTTATATCAAAAGAAAACTCTCTATCTATCACTATCCTAATAATTCCTAAAACTGCTCTTCTAAGAGCAAATGGATCTTTTGTTCCTGTTGGAATTTTACCTTTTGAAAATAGTGCCAAAAGAGTCTCTATCTTGTTAGAGAGTGCTACAATCGCTGAAAAATCACTACTTGGTAATTCACTTTTTTCACCATCTGGAAGATACTGCTCTTTAAAAGCTTTTGAGATATTTTCATCCTCTTTTGCCTCTATTGCATAGTAATACCCCATAAGCCCTTGAAGCTCTGTAAACTCATAAACCATATCACTCAAAAGATCAGCTTTTGCAAACATCACAGCTCTTTGTAAAAGCTCTTTTTTAGTGGCATCTTTTAGAAGATATTGAGCAATTTTCTCCTCTCTAACACACTTTTCATAGATAGAGCCTAAGCCTTTCATAAATGTTATATTTTTAAGCCCCTCATTTTTAAGACCATTTTTAATGTCATTTTTATAAAAAAAGAGTGCATCACTAAGTCTTGGATGTAAAACTTTCTCATTTCCTTTTATAATTTGCTCGTATGAACTTGTATCAGCATTTGATATAAAAACAAAATGCTCTGAGAGTTTTTTATCTTTAAAAACTGGAAAATATCTCTGATGCTCTTTCATTGAAGTTATAACAACCTCTGGAGGGAGTTTTAAAAACTCTTTGTCAAAAGTTCCAAAAAGAGCTGTTGGATACTCTGTAATTGCTACAACTTCCTCTAAAAGATCCTTATCTATCTCAATTTTTATATCTTGAGCCTTTTCAATCTCTTCAAACTCTTTTAAAATTTTTTCTCTTCTTTTACCTTGATTTAAAATTACACTATTTTCTGATAGAAGTTTTTCATAAGAGCTAATTGAGTCATATCTTAGTGCTTCGTATGTATGAGTTCTGTGCCCGTAAGTCTCTTTTTTTGAGCTAACTCCATAGATGTTCATAGGTATGTTTTCCCTACCTAACAAGCAAGATATAAAGCGAATTGGTCTTATAAAATTCTCTTTATTGTCTCCCCATCTCATAGTTTTTCCAAAATTTAACTCTTTTAAAAAACTTTTAATCATTGATGGTAAAAGCTCTTTTGAAGATAAACCTAAAACACTCTTTTCAAAATACAAAACTTCTTTTTCATTTTTATAAGCTCTTCCTATCTCATCAATTCCAACACCACACTTTTTAGCAAATCCTAAAGCAGCAGGAGTTGGTTTGCCATCTTTAAAAGAGATTTGAGCTGGTGCTCCAAAAAACTCTTTTTTAAAATCTGGCTGTTTTTGCAAAAATGAGTAACTTATAAAAACCAATCGTCTAGGGGTATAATAAAATTCAAAATCACAAACAAGTGAGTTCTCTTTGAGTATTTTGTCCCATTTATCTTTTATGTTTGGTAACTCTTTTAAAAATGGGAGAGCAGGAAGCTCTTCTACACCTATTTCAATTAGTAACTCATCTATCATCAAAAAGCCTTATAAAATTTTGTGCTGATTGTAACAAATAGGTGGTAAATGTTTTATTTCTCTATATCATCACGATTTTTCTCTTTTGATTGAAGCATAAAGCCTCTTACCATAAAAACCATAAAAAACACAAAGGCTGTCAACATAAATATATCGAAAAATGACTGCATATAATACCTACTTTTTGTAGGTATTATATCCTATTTTTCATATATTAAATCAAATGATGAGATTTTGCTTCTCTCTTTTAAAGTTATACTAAAGTTATTAATTCTTTTTTTAATAAGCTCAGAACCAAATTCAGGTATGACATTAAGGAGTAAAAATGTAATTTTTTTTCTTTTTTTGTCTACCAATATAAGATCACACTCTCTAACAATTTTTTTAATATTGTATGAGTTTATATCAATCTCAGAATCAAAGTCATAAGTAAAGAGTGAGAAAAATATCTTTTTTGCAAGAAGTATAGTTTTTTTCTCCTCAAATAATTTTTTGTCTGTGATGATTATATCTTTTTCATCTTCATGAGCTAACAATCTTTTAGAATAAAAATTACTTCTTAAATACTTCTCCATAGATAAAATATAATCTTCCAAGAAAAAATCCATCTTTAAAAGTTTATCAACACCATCTATATGTTCTCTTAAAATATCTTTTTGTCTTAGATAACTTTTGTTTGTGATTACAAAAAATTTAGTAGATAAGTTTTTTGCTTTTATGTTGTGAAGAAGCAGCTCTTTTAACTTCTCATCATCTTTATTAAAGACTATAATATCCATCTCATCAACATCATCTATATCAGACTCACTTAAATTGTCAATAGTATAATAATCTATATCTTTAACATCTGCAAATAGATAATAGTTTAGTTTTTTAATATCTTCAAGATCAGAAAAAAGTGCTACTTGTATATTTGTAGTAAAACGATGCTGTTTATCAAGAAGTGAAAGCTCAAGCAAAGTATCATCACCTAATTTTAAATTTTTTTTATCAATTTGAGTTTGTGCCATATTTTTCCTTTTTAAATTTATAATTATAAGTCTAAATTTAAAGACTTTTTTCGGATAAACCTAAATCGACAGATAAAAAAAATTATTTAATTAAATTGAACAAAAATTTAAAATCTTGTTTATATTTTGTTTAATTTTAAAAATGAGATATATTTTAATTGAGTAAAATTGATACAATATTTTAAAATATTTTACAAAACTTAAGTATATTCAATAGTTTTTTCTTGTAGCTTGACTTTATTAATTAATCTTGTTATTATAAAGTGTTTTTAAGAATTAAGAAAGGAATATTATGAAGAATTTGTTTTATTTATCAGTAATTTCCGCATTGTTTTTAACGGGATGTGGAGGAGGTGCTTGTTGTGAGAAAAGTATTGAAAAACCATTGGGACAATCTAAAGTTGTAGGGACAATAGATGATCCGAATATTACACCAGTAGCAAGAATAACTAACTTGCCACAAACAACTGACGATTGTACTAGTGCAAATGCAAGTGGTGAAAGTAGCAGTGATGAGGATGGAAATATAACAGCTTACTTTTGGAGTGTTGACAATGAGATAATATCTACTAATAGTAGTGTTGAAAATATCTTACCTTGTCAAAATAGTAAAAGTGTCTACAATGTATGCTTGAGTGTTACAGATGATAAAGATGCAACAGGGTCTGCTTGTCAAAAAGTTACGATAACTGAGCCTACACCAATTGAACCAAAACCTGAACCATCAGTTCATCCAATTCCAATCATACAACTTCCTGATCCATATAGAGATGATGATGATTTTGTTTTTGATGCTTGTGGTATTCAAGATTTTAGTCCACATGTTGCAAAAGAAGAAACTTTAGATGCACTTACAACAGGTTATTTATGGCATGTGACAAGATATTTTGAAGACAATACTACAAGAACTCATGAGTTTTTCTCTTGTAAAAAATATATCGATTGGAGTCAAGATGCAAATAAATTTGTAAAAATAGATGTATCTTTAACAGTTAGATTTACAGATGGACATGAAAATACTACAACAAGTAGTTATCTTCCAAATGAAGACGCAAGTGATTTAAATATAACAGAGTAAAGATTATTAAGCTCTTTTAGAGCTTAATAATCTTATGGTTATCTCCATCAATTTTTAAAAGATTTATAAATCCACTATTATAAATTCCACTATCTAAACCGATTTTGTTCTCTCTTATAAAAACTTCATTAAATGGAGTATGTCCAAAAATAACTTTAAAAGGTAATTCTTCATCTCCATAAAAGAATTTCTCTCTTATCCAATAAATTGTCCCTTTTTTAGTTTGATTTTCAAGTGTACCAATTTTAAAATCAACTCCAGCATGTACAAAAAGGTAACCATTCTCTTCATCTAAATAGTACGGCAAGAGATTTTCTAAAAACTCTTCAAGTTTAGCAAAAAGTGTATAGTCATTTTTAAATGCAAACTCTAAAACATCTACACTCTCTTTAAAAAATGGATATGTATCATAAGCATAAGTTCTCTCTTTTAAAAAATGATCCTCAAAAAATATCTCATGATTTCCTCTTAAAAAATGTAACTCTCTACTCTCTTTTTTTGCCCATTTATCTAAATCAAGCAGAGCTTTTAATGTATGAAAACTTCCAGCATCTATAAACTCTTTTCCATAAACCTCTCCGCTCTCTCCTCTATCCATATAATCACCTAAAAAGATAATCACCCTATCCTCTTCACACTCACTTTTAATAAATTCTACAACTTTTTTAAAAACAGAGTATGTTCCGTGAATATCAGGGATTACAAGATATTTACAATTTTTAACATTATTTTTTAAAAAAAAATCTTGAAAAAATCTTAACATCTCTTATCCCCTACCTCTTTGAACTCTTACAGATAATATCTCCAAGTTCTCTTTTAAGCTCTTTTGCTACAACTGAACATTTTATCTTTAAAAGATAGTATATCGGAAATTGATTATTTTCACTCAAACATTCAAAATTTCCCATACCTTTTGAAATAATACAATCAGCTTTATAAAAAAGCTCTTTTGCCTCATCTTTTAAATCTTCTATCACAAGCCCTGGTGTTTTATTTCCGCTATCTATCAGGGTTGCTATATCGTTTATAGAGTCATTTTTTAACTCATCATATGTTATATCATTTATAATTGGAGCTGATCTAACAAAATAGTAAACTTCAATATCTTTAAAAATATCTTTCAAAGTTTCAATATACAACTTATCAAAAACATTTTCACCAGCATTATCAGCTAAATATACTAAAATCTCACTCTTTTTTAATCTCTCATATAGTTTATCGGTATCATCAATTGAAAAATTAGTTTTTAAAACTTTTGCAAGTTCATCTTTTAAATCAAATCTAACTTCACTAGCTAAATCGATAACATTTCCAGCTACTGCAATTTTTGTAGAGGTTAAAAATGGATTGTTACTCTTTTTAATTTCCTCTTTACATTTTGGTATAAATTTTTCAGCCATCTTAATAGAGTTTTGTTTTAACTCTTTATAAAGATCTGGTTTTTTTAGGAGTTTTGAAATCATCTCATACATTGGAGTGGCATTTTGTGGAGGATTTTTTAAAAGAGAGAAGTTAGGTAACATTTTAGCACTCTCATCTAAAACTTTTTTGCTACTTTTTTTATCCAAACCAAGCTCTTTTGTAACTCTATGAGCTTGGTTAAAAATGCAAGTTATGCACTCTGTGGAGATATTAATTTTTTTCTACTTTCAATATATCTGAAATCAAAAAAGCAAGCTCTAGTGCTTGATGAGCATTTAGTCTAGGGTCGCAGTGAGTATGATATCTTGATGCTAAGTTTTCTTCACTAATTTTCTGTCCACCGCCAACACACTCTGTAACATCTTTTCCTGTCATCTCAAGATGAATTCCACCAGCATGTGTACCCTCACTTTTATGAATTTCAAAAAAGTTTTTAACCTCTTGCAACATCTTATCAAAATCTCTAGTTTTATAATTTGTTGATGATTTAAAAGTATTTCCATGCATTGGATCTGAAGACCAGAGAACTTTTTTGCCCTCTTTTTCAACCTCTTTTATTAAAGTAGGCAAATAATCACCAACTTTATCAGCTCCCATCCTAACTATAACATTCATTTTACCAGACTCATTTTCAGGGTTAAGTATATCAAGAAGAGAGATTAAATCTTCAGGCTTAGTTGTCGGACCTGCTTTTATTCCTATTGGGTTTGAAACACCTCTTAAAAACTCAACATGAGCCCCATCTACTTGTCTTGTTCTATCTCCAATCCAAAGCATATGAGCAGAACAATCATACCAATCTCCCGTTAAACTATCCTCTCTTGTTAATGCCTCTTCGTAATTTAACAAAAGTGCTTCATGTGAGCTGTAAAGAACTGTCTGATTTATACTTGGTGTATTTTCAGCTTTTATGCCACAAGCTTCCATAAAAGAGAGTGCCCCAGAGATTTTATCACAAAGCTCTTCATATCTTTTATTGGATGCTAAACCTTGAGTAAAATCTAAATTCCATTTATGAACTTTATGTAAATCTGCAAAACCACCTCTTGCAAATGCACGAATTAAGTTTTGAGTTGCTGCTGATTGGTTGTAAGCTGAAAGCATTCTAAAAGGATCTGGTTCTCTTGCCTCTTTTGTAAACTCAATTGAATTTATAATATCTCCTCTATAACTTGGAAATTCTACTCCATCAATATTTTCAAAATCACTAGATCTTGGTTTTGCAAACTGCCCTGCAATTCGTCCAACTTTTACAACAGGTTTTCCACCAGAGAAAGTTAAAATTACAGACATCTGTAAAAAAACTTTAAAAAAATCTTTTATATTGTCAGCATTAAACTCTGAAAAACTCTCAGCACAATCACCACCTTGAAGTAAAAATGTTTTCCCCTCAGTAGCTAAGGCTAACTGTTTTTTTAAACTTCTAACCTCTTCGGCAAATACCAATGGCGGATAGATGGACAACTTTTTCTCAACACTCTTTAATAACTCTTGATCTTTATATGTTGGTTGCTGTAATATCGGTTTATCTCTCCAGCTTTTTAACTCCCAGCTACTCATTGCTCTTCCCTTATTTTTAAAATTTGGATATTATAAGTGATATTGTATTAAAATAAGGTTTTTATAGAAGGATGATTTATGGATATTATGTCAGTAGTACTTGTTGGGGGTTTAGTTACCTATTTTATGTACCTAAATATTAACAAAGTTACTAAAAATTTAGATGAAACTAAAAAAGGGAGTTTTGAAGCATATGCTACTTTTTCAGCGAAAATTCAAGAATATATCAGGTCGGTTAAAAAAGGGCTTGATGATGATATGGATAGTGATGATTCAAAATTTAAGAAAAATGAGAGTTGTGACTCTAAGCTTGCTACAAAAGAGCTTACAGATTTAATTAGAAAATCTTCATTTTATGAGACTATGCTTGCAAAAAGAAAAGATCCAAAAGATGTAGAAGCAGGACTTATGGAGATTTTAACAAAATTTGATGCAATTGTAAGAGGAAACTGTATAGATGGTGATATATTAGCAGACGAACTTCAAGCCGCATTAGCACAGGATTATCAAAGGATTGTATAAAGATGCTTAGATCTGCACTTAGCTCTAACGGAGATATTGTAGAATTTTCAACATTAGAGTCTGAGTGTGTATATCTAAAAGATGAGTTGATGAAGATGCAGTACAAATATATTAAGTACTGTACATCATCTTTGAATGCCAATCTTGTATCTAGAGGCTGGAGAAGATTTGGAGATTACTATTCAAGACCAAATTGCAATAGTTGTAGTAAATGTCAAAGCCTTCGCATAAATGTAGAGAAGTTTAACTTTACAAAATCAGTTAGAAAAGTTCTCTCTAAAAATTCAGACACAAAGATGATTATAAGAAAACCATCTGTCTCAAAAGAGCATTTAACACTTTACGAAAAATACCACAAACTTATGCAATTAAAAAAGGGCTGGGAATATTATAATATTAACTCAGACTCTTATTATGATCTTTATGTAAAAGGTTTTGGAGTATTTGGTAAAGAGATTTTATATATTCGTGATCAAAAATTAGTTGGTGTTGATTTGGTTGATTTTTTAGATGATGGTATTTCATCTATCTACTTCTATTATGATCCAGATTTTAGTAGGTTTTCTCTTGGAAATTACTCTATTTACAAACAAATTGAGATGGCTAAAGATAGAGAGCTTAAATGGATATATTTAGGTTATTATGTTAAAGATTGTGACTCTTTAAATTATAAGATAAACTATAAACCTTATGAAATTCTACAAAATAATCCTAATTTTGATGAAATCTCAATCTGGAGTTAAATCTTTTTTCTGCCTAAAAACAGTTGGAACTTCCAAATCATTTGAAACAAAATCTACATCCTCTTTTAAAGGCTCTTTGAGAGTTTCTTCTAAAATTTCTCTTTTTTTACCAAGCCCTTGTAAAATTTTTTTAGCTTCATCACTCTCTATTATTTGCATCTTTGTCAAAGCAAAGGCTAATCCTTCACAAAACCCTTTTAAATGTTTTATTTTGCTTGCATCTTCTTTTTGTTTTAACTCATAAAATTCATTTACAACATCAATAAGTGAATTAATAAGCTTTATTTTTGTAAAATCATCCATATCAGGAGTATACCAAAATGGCAGTTAAAAAACTCTCTTATGAAAATATGACATTTGAGATAAGTTATGAGATAAAAAATCCTAAAAACAAAAAAGA